>QHWL01000668.1 GCA_003222555.1 Acidobacteriota bacterium
TCCAATGCGCGGCCGTCCAGGAAGATTTGGCGATAGGTAAGATCGGGGTTGAGGATGAGGATGAGCGTTGGAGTCTGGACAATCTTCATCATCTCCGAGCCGGTGCTGTCTCCGGCCGCGCTATACCCCGGACCCAACGGCACACACACTACGTTCATATACTCTTTGCCGAGGTCTTCCTGCCGCTGCTCGAGCAAAGCTTCTGCCCAGGCCTGAATTTCACCGGGCTTCAGGTCCGCTGCGATATTGCGGCTGTATTTGGGCGAAATTTTCGTCCACAGACCAGAGAGATCGGGCTTGCCGTCGGGCGTGCGCGGCGCGGGTGCCGTGAGATTCGGCTTGCCGTCAGGTGTACGTGGAATCCCCGGCGTAGGGTGTTTCAGCCATTGTGCCGTGAGCGGCGCGCTCAGCGCGACTGTCAGTATCGCAATCGCCGATGAAGACGTCGACATGGTCATGGCTGCGAGCTCCTTAAAACTTCTTCTCATAGGTCCGGCCAAGGGCACCTGCATGCGGGTGAAGGCGCCCCGGCCATCCTCGACGATTCTAGCGAATCTTTGTGTGGAGACAAGCTCCATAGCCGACACTGTTCGACAGCGATTGCCAGCCGAACCGTACGCCGGCGCCGCCGCGGCAGGCGCAACCCGGCGAACGGCTGTTCGAGTTTCTCCGGGGTTACGACCGCTTCCGGAGCGAGCTACGTGACCACGTCTTTTCGGTGAAGAGGCTTCACTGCTCGCGAGTATCCTGTTCTGGGCGCTCTTTATTGTGTGGTGCGTGGTGTGGGAGATCCGAGTCGGCGGTAAGTAGCCAAATTGTGATCGTTTTGTGCTGACCGGCCGGGTGGGCCGAGGAGAGCGGAAGGCGATTGAGAAAGGCGGTGCGTGAAATGGAACCAACAGACAAGGGATATCGGTTGTCGTCTGGGCGCGAGTTCTCCGCCAACGGGGGGCTCGTGTCGATTGCGCGGAATGCCGACGGCACGTTTCGCATTCGCGAAGGTTACGATGGGATGATTCTCGGCGCGACTGGTGACGATTACGACGACTACAACGAACCTGATCTCGATCCAGGCGAACGCCCCGCTAACTGGACAAGCGACGAGCGTCGCGAGCTGGCGGACTTCATGATTGCGCAGTGGACCGCGTTCAAGGCGGGACTGAAAGGGTGAACGACGATGGCCCGCGTGTGCTGTTCACGCTGTCTGGGCGCGGACCCTGGATCTGCGAGCAACATCCCGGATCGCGTGTGGCCGCATGACGACTCGCCGCCGGTGGCCGAAGAAGAGCGGAATGAGCTCACGTCGTGAGCGCTGAGAAGGAACCTCTCGCATTTCGCTGGCGCGTCAGCCTCCTTCTGACCGCAGCAGTTGGAACCATGATTGCGAATCACGGAGGAATTGTCTGGTTTCCTGTGTTTCCGGTGTCACGCGTCCCACGACGCGCGCAAAACCCGGGCGCAATCTTCGAGCGCGGCGCTGGCGGTGTCGAGCACGCGTCCCATGGTGATGAACCCGTGGATCATGTCCGGGTAGTCCCGGTACTCGGTCTTCACGCCCTCGCGCGCCAGCCGATCTGCGTAGGCCTTGCCCTCGTCGACCAGCGGATCGTAGCCCGCCGTCAGCACGCACGCGGGTGGGAGGCTGGCGAGGCTCCCGGCCAGGAGCGGTGACGCGCGCCAGTCGAGCCAATCGACCGCGCGCGGCAGATAATGGCCGCGGAAGTAGCGCATGGCCTGTTTCGTCAGCAGGTACCCCTCCCCGTTCCGATCCACTGACGGGAATCTCATCTGCTGATCGGTGACGGGATAAATGAGCAGTTGAAACGCGATCGTGGGGCCGCCCGCGTCGCGCGCCAACAGCGTCATCACGGCGGCGAGATTGCCGCCTGCGCTGTCGCCGCCAACGGCAAGGCGTCCGGCATCTACACCAAGAGTGGACGCCTCGGTTGCTGCCCAG
>QHWL01000669.1 GCA_003222555.1 Acidobacteriota bacterium
TGCTTGCCCGGCCTGAATGTGTACGAAACTGTCAACTTTGCCGTGCAACCACGGCTTAGCCGCGGCCGCGCGAGCGGCCGCGGATCTAGTAACGAAGGTCCGCCGTCCAGCAACGCTTTTCACTCGTCGGTTTGAGGCGGAGCTTCGTTACAAGCAGATGCCTGAGGCGCTAGAACGAGCGGACCATGCCGAACAGATTCTGAAAGTTCGCCAGGCTGCGCTGCCCCGGTGGCGACAGTTGCGCGCTGATGGGATTGCGGCTCAGGCCTTCACTGAAGCTGTACCGCGCGCCCCAGTGGCCGCCCAGCGACACGTCGAGGCCGACGGCCGCCCGCAAGACCGCGTGAGTTGCGACAGCAGTCGCCGGCGGCAATGTCGCGTTTCTGACACTGTCGCCTCCATGAGCCGTCGTCTGCAATCGAACGACGCCCACGCCCGCCGACAGATACGGGCGGATCGCACTCCGTCGTTCCCGGAAGTACACCAGCAGGTCGCCGATGAACGCATGCTGCGAGCTCACGCGCGGCGCGTCGTAAAACGAAGGACCTGAGTCGGTCGCGCGCACGGAGGTGAGCGTGACATCGTTGCGGTTCCACACGTAGTTCCCTTGCACCGTCAGGTACTCGTGGACATGTGACCCCACGAAGATGTTGAGGGCCGGGCCGTTCTCGGGCTTGTAGAGCGAGACGTCTGCTCCGCTGGAGGTGATCTCCGATCGCGCGTCCGCTGCGAGTGTGGCGATGCCGGCGGCGACTCCCGCGAACATCCGCGGCCGCGATTGCGCTTCCGCAACTTTACAAACAAGACACAAGAGGAGCGTCGCGCCAATGGATGTTCGCATCATGCGTGATCGAGAGCCAGCCGGGCATTATAGCCAGCCGCCTCGCCCGGACTGAAACGCGCACAGGGGGAAATTCCGGGCTCGCGCGACTACTCCACCGACTCGAACGATCGATTCGAACATCACCCGTTCGATCGTCGGGCCACGTGGCAGTCGGAGTCGAGCTTCCAGTCCGACCGCCGTTCAATCCATGCCTCGCAGGAAGCTCAGAAGGAGTTGGTCTGTGAAGCGTCAACCTATGCTCTGGATGGCAATCGCCGCCATCGCGGCGCTGCCTGCCACGCATCAGGGCGCGGCGCGTGCCGAAGAATCTCTTGCGGCCGTCTACACCATGTCGAACGCCAGTAGCGGCAACCGCATTCTGGCATTCCATCGCGCACCGAACGGCACACTGACCGCCGCGGGCTCGTTCGCAACGGGCGGGTTGGGCACGGGCGGAGGGCTCGGCAACCAGGGCGGGCTCACCTTGAGCGGCAACGATCGCTGGCTGCTTGCGGTGAACGCCGGCAGCAATGACCTCTCGCTCTTTGCCACCGATGATGATGGCCTGCGCCTCGTTGACAAAGCTCCATCAGGCGGGACACAGCCGGTGAGCGTCACGATTCACCGCGACCTGGTCTACGTGCTGAACGCTGGCAGCGACAACGTCAGTGGGTTCAGGCTGCGACCGCACGGCAAGCTGACGCCTCTGGTGGGATCGACGCGCCCGTTGAGCGGCTCGGGAACCGGTCCGGCGCAGGTGCAATTCCGGCCCGACGGTCGTGTCCTGGTCGTCACGGAAAAGGCCACGAACCTCATCGTGACGTACGCGGTGGATGAGGACGGACGGCTCGGACCGCCGCAGCTGCAGGCATCGCAAGGAGCCACCCCGTTCGGGTTCGCCTTCGGCAACCGACGCAGAGTGTTCGTCAGCGAGGCCTTCGGCGGCGCGCCGGATGCGAGTGCCATGAGCTCGTACCGTGTCAACGCGGACGGGACGGTGCACCTCGTGAGCCCGTCGGTCCCTACGCACCAGACGGCCGCGTGTTGGGTGGTGGTCACGGACAACGGTCGCTTCGCCTACACGTCGAACACAGGGAGCGGCTCGATCTCGGGATATGAGATCGATGAGGACGGCGCGCTGACGCTGCTGAACGCTGATGGCCGGACCGCCGACACGGGTGCGGGGAGTGCACCAACTGATCTCGCGCTGTCGGAGAACGGACGCTTTCTCTTTGTGCTGAACTCCGGCACCCACAATATCGGCGCCTTCAGAATTCGAGCGAGCGGCCAGCTGCAACCGGTCGCGCTCACCGGTGGGCTGCCAGCCGGCGCCAACGGACTCGCCGCTCGATAGGGCAACCTGCGCGATCGAGGC
>QHWL01000090.1 GCA_003222555.1 Acidobacteriota bacterium
CGAAAAAGTACGCTGGCTTTCTTCGTGTCTTCGTGCGTTCGTGGTTGCCTTCAACATCATCAAGAACTTCTCTGGGGCCTCCGCGGTCTCTGCGTTGACCCTGATTTGTTCTTTCGCCGGACCGTCGCGGGCGTACTTCCTATCGCTCTCCCCACTTGAGCTTCTGGCGGAGCACCTCGAAGTAGCTGCGCGTCGATGGACGAATGAGCCGGAGCGGCGCGTCAGCGCGGCAGACTCGAATCTCGTCGCCCGCCTGCAGCTGGAATCCTGCCTGGCCGTCGAAGGTGACAAACACCTCGTCGCGGTCGTCCATCAACGGTTGCACGCGCACGGGCGACGACGCCGGAATGACGATGGGCCGGTTGGTGAGCGTGTGTGGGGCAATGGGTGTGAGGATAATCGCGTCGACGCTCGGCTGCACGATCGGGCCGCCCGCGGCGAGACTGTAGGCCGTCGAGCCGGTCGGTGTGGCGACTATGAGGCCGTCGGCCTTCACTCGTGTGACGAACTCATCGCCCACCGACACCGACAGATCGATCATCCGCGCTCGTGCGGCCTTGGTGATGACCACGTCGTTCAGCGCGATGTGATTGCGAAACGTCGAGCCATCGCGCAGCGCCGTCGATCGAAGCATCAGCCGTGCTTCGACGGGCGCGCCGCCGGCGAGCGCCGCCTCGAGCGATGGGTACAGCTCGGGCAGCGTCACTTCGGTGAGAAACCCGAGGCTGCCGAAATTGACCCCAAGAATCGGGATATCCAGCTCCGCCTCGCCGATGCAGTCGGCCATGCCGAGCAAGGTGCCGTCGCCACCCAGGACGAGCACCATGCCGACCCGGGCGACCAGCGCCTGCTTGTCGGCGACGCGCCGGCCGGCCGACGGCGGCATCAGAGCGGCGGTGGCCGTCTCGAACACGGCGGCGACGCCGCGCGCCTCGAGCCACGCCGAGATCTCGACCAGATGCGGCGCCGCCTCCCGCAGATGCGATTTCGCCACAATGCCGACCGAGGAGACAGGAGCAAACGGTTGTGTGGTCATACGTCGTCGCGCAGGTCTTGAGAGTCCGTAACGAGTGACACGTTTGAACGCAGCCGCCTTCGCGCCGGCGGCGCAGAGAATTCTTCTTCAGCATGCTTCTCCGCGGTCTCTGCGTCTACCGTGATTTCTTCACAATCTCTTCAGACCTGCCATTTCAGATGGAGGAAAAATTCCCGGTTGCCCGATGCGCCCGTGATCGGCGACGGCGTCATGCCCACGCGCTTCAGACCGGTTGCTTCCCCCTGCGCCGTCACGCGGGCGATGACGGCCTCATGTACTTGCGGATCGGTGACCAGCCCATGCTTGCCGACTTGCTGGCGTCCCGCTTCGAACTGCGGCTTCACGAGCGCCACCACATCAGCTTCCGTCGCCAGAAGCGGCGGTAACGCGGGAAAGATGTGACCGAGCGAGATGAACGCGACGTCAATGGTCACCAGATCCACCGGGTGCGGCACATCGGTCTTTGTGAGCGCACGCGCGTTGACGCCTTCGCGGACGTTGACGCGTGGATCGGTTCTGAGGCGCCAGTCGAGTTGTCCGCGGCCGACGTCGAGCGCGATGACGCCCGCGACGCCACGCTGCAGCAGCACGTCTGTGAACCCGCCGGTCGACGCGCCGATGTCCAGCGCGCGCCGCCCGGCCGGATCGACCCCGAACGCCTCGAGCGCGTGTGCGAGCTTGATCCCGCCCCGCCCGACGTAGGGATGGTCGGGCACGATGACTTCCAACGGTGCATCGCCGGCGACCGGCGCGCCGGCTTTCGACACCACGTGCCCGCCCACCTTCACTGCGCCGGCGAGGATCAGAGAGCGTGCGCGGTCGCGGGACGGCGCGAGCCCCCGTTCGACCAGGGCCACGTCGAGGCGGACTTTATTGGTTCGCACGCCGATCAACACTTGTCCGCAGGCTGATCAAACAGAAAGGACACAAAGGGCACGAAGGACACCGATGGAAAAACCTGTACCGATTTTACCTTTGTGTCCATTGTGTCCTTAGTGGTGAATGAGCGCTTCGAATTCGTTAGCTCCTGCGCGACACGACCCAATCCGCGATGTCGGCCAGCCATCCTCGGGTCAGCCCGGCCTCGGCCAGCGTCTGGCGGGCGCGCGTGACGCAGTGGTTCGCGAAGTCGCGCGAGCGCTCGAGGCCGAAAAGCGCCGGATACGTCGGCTTCGCGCCCGCCGCGTCCTTTCCCGCCGTTTTGCCGAGCTCGCCGGTCTTGCCTTCGACGTCGAGGATATCGTCGACGATCTGAAATGCCAGGCCGAGATCGGTGGCGTAGCGATCGACGGCGCGGAGGGTTTCGTCAAGTGCGCCGGCCATGATCGCACCGCTCACAGCGGCTGCGCGAATCAGCGCACCCGTCTTGCGAGCGTGCATCGCGCGTACGCCGTCGGCGTCGAGCGCGAGCGCGTGGCCTGGAGCGCGTCCCGCGGCCTGAAGATCGAGGGCCTGTCCGCCCACCATACCCGTCGATCCCACCGCGTCGGCGATGGCCCGCAACGCCCGCAGCTTGCGCGTGACGATAACCGGATCGTCGCCGACCGGCTCGCGGGCGAGCAACGCGAACGCGTCGGCCTGCAGGCCGTCACCGGCGAGAATCGCGACGCCGTCTCCGTACACGACGTGCAGCGTCGGCCGGCCGCGCCGCAGCGTGTCGTTGTCCATCGCCGGCAGATCGTCGTGGATGAGCGAGTATGTGTGAATCAGCTCTACGGCGCACGCCGCGGGCAACGCCGCGTCGACTGCCGGGATCAGCGCTGTGACCGGGCGCGCGCGATCCGCCTGCGCCACCGCGTCGGCGGCCGCGAGCGTCAAGATGGGCCGCAACCGTTTGCCCCCGGCGAACACGCTGTAGCGCATCGCCTGGCCCACGATTTCGGGACACTCGGGCGGCACCGGCAGATACCGCTCCAGGGCTTCGTCGACCCGGCTGCGCGCGGTGTCGAGAAAGATGGCGAGCGTTTCGGCAGGGATCACGATCCGAATCAGCCGCGCTCGGGTTCGTCGCCGGCCGCGAGCGAGGCCGGGGCAGGTTTCATCTCGCCCCGCTCGCTCAGAATCTCGATGCGGCGCTCGGCCTCCTCGAGCCGCGCATGACAGAAGCGTGAGAGCTGCACCCCGCGCTCGTACAAGACCAGCGACTGTTCCAGCGGCAGGTCGCCTTCCTCGAGTTTCTTGACAATCGACTCGAGCTCGGCGATCGCGGCTTCGAAGTCCTTAATCGACGTGTCGGGCATGTACCTGCTCTGAGTTCAACACAAAGGACACCAAGGGGACAAAGGAAATTCCCAACAGATCTTACCGTTTCTAGCTTGGTGTCCTTCGTATCCTTTGTGGTTCATCAGTGGTGGAACGGACCTCACAATCCAACTCACCCCTCGCCAGCGTGACCCGCACGCGCTCGCCGGTCGTCGTCTCCGAGGCGTCGCGCAGCACCCGAATCCGATCGGCAGTCCAGCACACTGAATATCCGCGGCCAAGGACCGCCAACGGGCTCAGCGTCTCGAGCCGGCTCGCGCAGGTGCGCAGCTGCCCGTCGGCGCGGTGCTGCCGCCGCGTCATCGCGCCCGTGAGCCGTCCCCCGGCGGTCGCCAGCCGTGTCCGAATCCCCGCCAGGCGCCGGCCGAGGTCGGACGCTTCGAGCTGCCGCCGAAGCTGCTGCAGCCGGCGCTCGCGTCCGGCGGCGTTCCGGCGCATGACACGCGCCAGCGCGTGCGTCAATTCCGCGGCATGACGCCCTTTCATCCCGATACGACCGGCAAACCCCGCCATCGCTGGCCGGCCGCTCACCACGTGCACGCGTCGGCTGAGGCCCTGGATCCGCCCGCGCGCGGCCGCGCCCAGCCGATCGTGCAGCCGGTCGATGCGGGCACGGAACTCCTCCTTGCGCGCCACGACGAGCTCGGCCGCCGCCGACGGCGTCGGCGCCCGCACATCGGCGACGAAGTCGGCAATGGTGACGTCGGACTCGTGGCCGACGGCGGCGATGACGGGCACGGGCGACCGGGCGATGGCGCGCGCGACGATTTCTTCGTTGAACGCCCAGAGATCCTCGATCGACCCGCCGCCCCGACCGACAATTACGACGTCGACGCCGCCGACGCGGCCAATCGCCTTGAGCGCCTGCGCGATCTCGAACGCGGCGCCCTCGCCCTGGACCCGCGTGGGGCGGATCACCAGATGGGCGTTGGCATAGCGGCGGCGAAGGACCTTGATGATGTCGCGAATTGCCGCGCCGTCGAGCGACGTGACGATCCCGATTTTTCTGGGCAGCACAGGCAGCGGACGCTTCCGGCTCGCATCGAACAGCCCCTCCTCCTGCAGCCGTTTCTTCAACTGGTCGAAGGCGAGCTGGAGGGCGCCGAGTCCCTGCGGCTCGAGATGCTCGCAGACCAGCTGGTACTCGCCCTTCGGTTCGTACACAGAGACGCGCCCGCGCGCCACGACGTGCAGGCCATCGGCCGGCTTGAACTTCAGGTAGCGGAGTGCGGACCGGAAGATCACACCGCGAATCTGCGCCGACGAATCCTTCAACGTGAAATACAGATGCCCGGTGTTCCAGAGCCTGCAGTTGGAGAGCTCGCCCTCGACCCACACCTCGAAGAACTCCGCTTCGAGCAGATTGCGAACGCCCACGGTGAGCTCCGTGACCGTCAGGACGCGGCGTCCGGCGACCGGGGTCGGCTGGTCCGGCGCGCCCAAGGGGTCCGCCCGACCTACGTTGGGCGGGTGGACGTCGATCGGGTCCTCTGAACCCGCCTGCTCCGGCTCTTCGTCCTCGAACGGAAGATCGAACAGATCAGACATCGTGTTGGCGGATTTCAGGTTGCGGATTGCAGATGGGAAACGGCGACCCCAAGCTCGTCGAGCGCGCCGGCGCCATAGCTCAGCCGCTCGATTCGCGTCGCGAGACCGGTCTTCTCGTCGGCCTCCACAAGAACCGCGTTGAGCCGCGGGTTGCCGGTGGCCGTCTCGAACCGGGCCGGCATTGCGTTGAGGAACCGCCCGAGGGCAGCCTCGGTCTCCACGCCGATGACCGAGTCGTGCGGCCCCGTCATCCCGACGTCGGTGAGATACGCGGTGCCCCTGGGCAAAATCCGCTCATCGGCCGTTTGCACGTGAGTGTGCGTGCCGACGAGAGCCGTCACTCTGCCGTCGAGGTGCCACCCCATCGCGATCTTTTCCGAGGTCGCCTCGGCGTGGAAATCCACGAAAATCACCTGCGTCCGGGAGCGCATCGCTTCGATTTCGCGCAACACCACAGTGAACGGATCGTCGATGTTGAGCATGAAGACGCGGCCCATCACATTGATGACGCCGACCGATCGGCCGTCTTCTGTGCGGGCGAGGTAACTGCCGTTGCCGGGTACTCCGGCGGGATAGTTGGCCGGACGAAGCAGACGCGGTTCGGCTCCGATGTAATCGATCGCTTCCTTCTTGTCCCAGATGTGATTGCCCGACGTCATGACATCGACGCCCCAGTCGAGGATCTGATCGCCGATCTCACGGGTAATCCCGAACCCGGCGGCCGCATTCTCGGCGTTGGCGATCACGAGGTCGACCGCGTGATGCTCGACGAGCGCGGCCAGGCCGCGACGCACGAGCTCACGCCCGGGACGGCCGACGATGTCGCCGATGAAGAGGATGCGCAATGTCTTTTTGCGTGTCGCGCTGCCGACGCCTCATTCCACCTAGTGTGCGTGAGAGCTTGATGGCGGCGCGTCGATTGGAATCTGCACGCCGCGGCCGCGGCGGTCCGCGATTTTCGGAAGCCTCACCCGCAGCTCGCCGTCCACGAGCGTGGCGCGCGCACCGTGCGAATCGCACGGGCGGGCCAGCCGCACGGCACGCGCGAAGCGGCCGTATCCGCGCTCGACCAGGTGAAACGATGATTCGCCCCGCGCCTTGCGCGCCGTTTTCTCGCCCGCGACGAGCACATCGTCGCCCTTGATGATGACACGGACCGCGCCGCGGTCGACGCCCGGAAGATCGACGACCACTTCGATAGCGTCGTCGGTTTCGTAGATGTCGATGGCCGGAGAACATTCGGCGGTCAGTCCCTCGGCGCCCAACGTGCGGCCGAGCTCCAGAAAGACCTGATGCACCTCGTCTGCGAAATCTCCAACCTCTGAGGGCAGGACAACCGCCTGAATGCGTGTACGCATTCCGGCATGATCGCACAGCCTTGGGCCCGCCGCCAGCCGACCGTAACCGTTGCTGATAGCAAGAGATACCCCGAGCTCACATGATGCCTATACACGCATATTACATGCTTGACATGGTCTCATATATTGCTATACTATCCGTGTCTTCTGGATTGAGGACGATTTATTCAGATTTTCCATTCCTAAGGAGGGTGAATTATGGCCATCGTTCGTTGGGATCCATTTCGGGACTTTGCGCAGCTGCAGGATCGCATCAACCGGGTGTTCACTGATTCCTACGGCCGTTCGGGCGAAGACGCCTTGATGACGTCTGGCAACTGGGTGCCGCCGGTCGACATCTACCACAATGGCAATCACGAGCTCGTGCTCAAAGCGGAGCTGCCGGACACGGCGCGAGAAGACATCGACATCACTGTTGACAACGGCACCCTGACGATCACGGGCGAGAAGAAGTCTGCCGGCGACGTGAAAGAAGAGCAGTTCCACCGCGTCGAGCGGCAATACGGCAGGTTCAGCCGCTCCTTCTCGCTGCCACCGACCGTGGACACCACGAAGGTCGGGGCCGAGTACCGGAACGGCGTGCTGACCATACGGCTCCCGCTGCGCGAGGAAGCCAAGCCGCGGCAGATCAAGATTGAGGTCGCCGCGTAACATGCGTAACTATGGATAGGGGCAGGTAGGCCAGGTGGGGCGGGTACCCGACCCACCAGACCTCCCGCAAGTCACGATCACATCATTCAAGGAGGGACAACCATGCAGGTACGACCCTTGCGCGATCGCATCCTCGTCAAGCGGCTCGAGGAACAGGAGCAACGCATCGGCGGAATCATCATTCCGGACACCGCGAAGGAAAAACCGCAGCAGGCCAAAGTTGTCGCCATAGGCAGCGGCCGAGTCACCGACGATGGCAAGACTGTTCCGCTCGAGGTGCGCGTAGGAGATTACGTGCTCGTCGGCAAGTACTCGGGAAATGACATCAAGTTGGACGGCGAGGAGTATCTGATCGTCCGTGAGGACGAGGTGCTGGGCGTCGCCGAAGGGGTGCCCGAGTTTGCCTCGGTTTAACCAAACACATATTGGCCAATTGAGCACTCCGATGGGTGAGTGGGACTAGAGTCCTGCGCTACGCGCTAGTCTCGAGCGACGTAGCGCAGGTCTTCAGACCTGCCCGGTGCGGACCTGCTCCAGGAGAGGAGTCATGGCAGCCAAGCAGATTGTTTACAAAGAGGATGCGCGTCACGCGCTGATGCGCGGCATCAACCAGTTGGCCGACGCCGTGAAAGTGACGCTCGGCCCCAAAGGCCGCAACGTCGTCATCGACAAGAAATTCGGATCACCCACCATCACCAAGGATGGCGTCACCGTCGCGAAAGAGATCGACGTGGCGGATCCGATCGAGAACCTCGGCGCCCGCATGGTGCGAGAGGTCGCGAGCAAGACCTCCGACGTGGCCGGTGACGGCACGACGACGGCGACCGTCCTGGCGCAGTCGATCATCCGCGAGGGCGCGAAGAACGTGGCCGCCGGGGCCAATCCGATGGGCATCAAGCGCGGTATCGAGAAGGCGGTCGACAAGACCGTCGGCGAGCTGAAGGCGCTGAGTCAGCCGGTCAAAGGCGACATGATCGCCCAGGTGGGCACGATTTCCGCGAACAACGATCCCGCCATCGGGAAAATCATCGCCGAGGCCATGGACAAAGTGGGGAAAGACGGCGTCATCACCGTCGAAGAGGCCAAGACGATGGAGACCTCGCTCGAGGTCGTCGAAGGCATGCAGTTCGACCGGGGCTATCTGTCTCCATATTTCGTGACCGATACCGAGCGAATGGAATGCGTGCTCGAGGACGCGCTGGTCCTCATCCACGAGAAGAAGATCTCGAGCCTCAAGGACATGCTGCCGGTGCTCGAGAAGGTGGCGCAGGCCGGCCGACCGCTGCTCGTCGTTGCCGAAGACCTCGAAGGCGAGGCGCTCGCCACGCTCGTGGTCAACAAGCTGCGCGGCACCCTGAAAGTGGCAGGTGTGAAGGCGCCGGGCTACGGCGATCGCCGCAAAGCGATGCTCGAGGACATCGCCACTCTGACCAACGGACGCGCGATTACCGAGGACCTCGGGATCAAGCTCGAAAACCTCAAGCTCGAGGATTTGGGCAGAGCCAAGCGCGTCGTCGTCGACAAGGACAATACGACGATCATCGAAGGCGCTGGCACCAAGAAGGCGATCGAGGGTCGCGTCAAACAGATTCGCGCGCAGATCGAGGACACCACGTCCGATTACGATCGCGAGAAGCTGCAAGAACGGCTGGCGAAGCTGGTCGGCGGCGTCGCCGTGATCAAGGTGGGCGCGGCGACCGAGTCCGAGATGAAGGAAAAGAAGGCGCGTGTCGAGGACGCGATGCACGCCACCAAGGCGGCCGTCGAGGAAGGCATCGTGCCGGGTGGGGGTGTCGCGTTGTTGCGCGCGTCGAGCGTGCTCGAAACCTTCGCGAAGGACAAGTCGCTCGACGACGACGAGCGGCTCGGGGTCGCAATTATCCGGCGCGCGTGCGAAGAGCCCTGCCGGTGGATTGCGGCCAACGCCGGTCTGGAAGGGTCCATCGTCGCGTC
>QHWL01000665.1 GCA_003222555.1 Acidobacteriota bacterium
GGAACATCCGCATCGAGGAAGATCTGGTCAACCAGCTCTTCAACTCCGGCGAAAAACGGCTGGCCCGAACGCTCTGGCTGCTGGCGCGGTACGGCACGCAGGACGAACCGCAGAAGGCCGTCCCGAAGATCTCGCAGGAGACGCTCGCGGAAATGGTCGGCACGACCAGGTCGCGTGTGAATTTCTTCATGAACAAGTTCAAGCGGCTGGGGTTCATCGATTACAACGATGGGCTCAAGGTCCACAATTCGCTGCTCACCGTCGTCC
>QHWL01000666.1 GCA_003222555.1 Acidobacteriota bacterium
CGGGGAACCGTTTGACACTGAGCTTCTTCTTCGTAGGACGGTCATCATGCCTTCAGGCGTTTTGGTTTTCCTATTACCTGGCATTTCACCGTCGGTCCGGCGTCCAAACGGTGCGCCTGCCACCCCGTTCGCCGAATCTCAACGCGTACGCCGGGGACTATACGAGAGCTTTGGTGCGGCACACGTGGTCGTGATGGCGTCGAGAAACTCTGATACGGCAGGTGTCCGCGACGCTGAATCGCTCCCTTGCTTGTGCCTCTGAAGGGGCGTATACTTCGTCCGCTTCGCTTTCCTGAGCACTGCCGCACTTCGCCGGGGAACCTCCCCGACCCGGGCAACAGCCCTCACCAAAGCCTTTTCGCTTCGTGGCACTCTCGACCGGCGTGTCGGCATCCTCGGCATTCCGGAGAAGGGAATCATCATGATTATCGTTACGCTGGGATTCGTTCCGTGAGATAGCCGCGCATCTTAATGCCTATGCTGTCGGGCGAAGAGAGACGATGGATAGAACTGGAATCTGCTCGAACGTATTTCAGGCGAACATCTGGAAATGCCAGGGTTGCGTCTGACGCTCGCTCAAGCGGCACGTTTGTGGGGGCTCAGCCCTCTATCACAAGAGGTTTGCTGGATGCGTCGGCCGGTGACGGGTTCCTCGCGCGTACGGCGGGCGGCCTGTGTACCTTCGTAACTAGGTTTCCAGGCGGGTCGTGAAGTCGTCCGTCAACAGCTGATCCGGCGCGCCCGTGTCTCGATCCGGTATCCGTGAGGCCGTGTCCCCGGCGCTGCAGGCCGCCTACGGATCGAGGCGAGTCGAGGAGCTGAATCCACGCACATGAAATATACGATCTACGAAGACCCGGTCGCCCTCAAGTTCGCGCTGCTCCGGCTTCCGGACAAATTCATCGACGGCGACAGGCTGCCGATTCTGCCGACGGATCGATGGTTCGATAGCCGCGAGGAGGCCGTCGCAGCGCTGCCCGAACTGTTCAATCGGGAGGAATGAGCACCTCACGCTGGATTCGATGAAAGCGGCGTGGATCGATGGCGCACAATCAGGCTGCGACGCCGCGCGTGCCCTCGAGACGGAGACGGCGAATGGAGTTGAACGTCATGAATGTCCGACCGCTACACGACCGGATCATTGTCCACCGCCTTGAGGAAGGCGAACAGCAGATCGGCGGCATCATCATCCCGGACACCGCCAAAGAGAAGGCGCAACAAGGCACGGTCATCGCCGCCGGCCGCGGGAAGGCGAACGACGACGGTCAGCGGGTCCCCCTCGACGTCAAAGCGGGCGACCAGATCCTGTTCGGCAAATATGCTGGCCAGGACATCAAGCTCGACGGCGAGGAGTACTTCATCATGAAAGAGGATGACGTGCTGGCCATCATCGAAGGCCGACCCAAAAAGACGCTGGCCCCCACCAGAGGGACGGCCACAATGACGAAAAAGAAGAAGAAGTAACCCGCGACGGCAGCGGAGCAGAACAGGAGACGAACGTTATGGCAAAGCAGGTCACATACGGCGAGCAGTCGCGGCAGGCGATTCTCCGCGGCGTCAATCAGTTGGCCGACGCGGTCAAGGTCACCCTGGGTCCCAAGGGCCGCAACGTCGTGCTCGACAAGAAATTCGGTTCGCCGACCATCACGAAGGACGGTGTCACCGTCGCCAAGGAAATCGACCTCAAGGATCCGCTGGAAAACATGGGCGCGCAGATGGTGCGCGAGGTCGCGAGCAAGACGTCGGACACGGCCGGTGATGGCACCACGACCGCCACCGTGCTCGCCCAGG
>QHWL01000661.1 GCA_003222555.1 Acidobacteriota bacterium
CTTCTGGAACTCGTTCAGGCTCGTGTAGCAGACAGCCATGTTGCTGAGCACCGCCGCCACGTCCTGTGGTTCACCGACCCGCGCGAGCTGCTCGTGAGCGCGCTCGTACAGCGCAATCGCTTCGTGGAACCGATCCTGCCGGTAGAGGATGTTGCCGATATTGCTGTCCAGTCGGGCGAGACGAAGCAGATCGCCGTGCCGCTCGAAAATCGCGCGCGCCTGGCCGGCCGAAGTGAACGCCTCGTCGTAGCGCCCAAGACAGATAAGGCTTTGCAGGACGCCGCCGCTCAGCGTCCGGCCGAGATCGACTTCCCTGCCCAAGGTTCGGAACAGCTCTCGGGCCTCGTCGTAGCGTTCCAGTGCCTCGCTGTACTTGCCGCGGATCAACAGCACGTGGCCCGTGGCCCGCAAACTCTGGGCGCGACAACAGTCATCTTCAAGTTTGCCCGCGAGCCACACCGCCGCGTCCGCCAGGCGCTCGGCCTGACGCAAATCCGACCTGGCCACTCGCACGACCCCGGGATGCCAGAGGCGCTCCTGCCGCCGAAGGAACGTTGTGAGCGCTCGTTGGTTCGGCTGCGACCCGAGTTGATCGATCAGCGCCTCGCTCGTGGGAATTTCCGCCACCTAGAATCCCATCTGTCGCAAAGTCTTCTGGAGGCGCCGGAGGCAGCGGCCGCGGATAAAGCCGATCGACCCAGTGGCCAGACCCAAGCGCCGGGCGACCTCGGCGTACGGCACAGCCGGCTCCACGAAAAAAAGCAGACGAATCATTTCCTGGCACCGCGGCGGCAGACGTGCTGTCGCATCCCGCACCATCTGCTCGCGCTGAATCTCCTCGATCATGTCGGGCGGCACCGTCGGAACAGCCTCGAGTTCCTCAGCTTCCACGTCCGTCCGTTCGCGCTCCGCCCGTTTGATGTGTTTGCGCTTCCAATGGAACGACTGGTGCGCCGTCACCGTGATGAGCCAGGCGCTGAAGGCCGCTGTCTTTCGGAGACGAGGCAATTCGGCGAACAGCTGGAGGCAGACGGACTGGAAGATGTCTGACGCGTCTTCCGGGCTCGCCCCGTACCTAAGCGGAATTGAGTAAATCAGATTCTTGTATTTGTCAATCAGCGCCGACCAGGCCTGCTCGTTGCCGCCGACGCACTCCCGAATAAGGTCTTAGTCGCTCCACCCAGGATGAGGACCGTGAATTTCAGACGAGGCGCCCCCGCGCCGACCTGTGCCGGCGGTTTTTTTACGGGGTGGCACTGGATCGTTTCTCGCGCCAGAAAAGCTCGTCGACATTCCAGAGCGCGTGCGGATCGAGTACCGCCGGCCGCAGATTGCCCAGTCCTTTATGTGCGCCCACGAGGACATTCGGGCTGACCAGGAAAATGAAAGGCAGATTCTGCGCGACGAGGTCTTGCACTCTGTCGTACAGGCGTTTCCTCGCGGAGCTGTCCAAGATCGCGAGCTGACGCCGCATGAGCGTGTCGATCTCGGCCTCCCACGGCGTTGCCGGGTGGGCTTGCTCGGGGCTCCACAGATGAGTGCCGCCGCTCGACAGCCAGACGTTCATTTCCGCATTCGGATCGGCATCGCCGGCGCCGAGGCCCAGGACGCAGGCCTCGTAGTCGTGCGTCCGCGTCAGGCGATCCACGAGCGCGCGCAATTCCAGGACGACCACGTGAACGCTCATCCCGACTTGCTTCAAATCCTCCTGAATGATCGTGGCCATCTGGGCGCGTTCGGCATTTCCGGCGTTCGTCACGATGCTGAACTCGACCGCGTTACCCCGCCCGTCAAGGAGCGTTCCGTCAGGTTTCCAGGAGAAGCCGGCTGTCTTGAGCAGGCGGCGTGCGCGCTCGAGGGACCGCCCCGGCTGCGGGATCGATCGGTTGATCCACAGCTTGTTCCCTGGCGGGACGTGGCCCCACAGCGGGGCGGCCCGCCCCCTGTAGACGAGTCGGACGATTGCCTCCCGATCGATCGCGGCCGAGACCGCCTGCCGGAACGCAACCTGACGGAACCAGGCTTGTTTGCGCGCCGTGTCGGGAAGGGCGTTGGAGGCGAGATCGTTCAGATTGAAGAAAAGGAAGCTGTAATCGAGGCCGGGACACAGATCGAGCAGTGAGTCTCCCCGGCTCTCGACAGAACGCTGAAGTTTTCAGCGCTCAGACGCGACGCGATGTCGCCTTCCCCAGATTGAAAGCGCATCGCTTGCGCGTCTTCGCTCGTCACGAGCGCGAGCACCAGCCGGTCGAGGTACGGAAGCCGTTTGCCCGCGCGATCCATCTTCCAGTAGTCCGGGTTCCGCTCGAGAACGATTCGCTCGCCGGGCACATATTCCTTGAAGCGAAATGCGCCCAAACCCGCCATTTGCGCCGCTGCGGTTCCCAGTCCCCACGCCTCTGCCAAACGACCATCGGCATACATCTTCTCGAGAAGGTGCTTCGGCAGAATCGCAACGTTATCGAACAGCCGCTCTGCGGCGGCGTACGACTCGGCGAGGTCGAACTGGACCGTGTACTGATCGAGCTTGCGAACGCCAAGCGGTTGTCCTCCGACGACGAGCAGATCGCGTTGAGGCGATCGAACCTTCTCGTCCAGGTACACCTGGAACGAGAACAACACATCATCGGCATCGAAGGGATGCCCGTCGGAGAAGCTGAGCCCTCGGCGCAGCGTCAGAACATACCGGCGGCCGTCGCGCGAAACGGTCCAGGCCTTGGCCAGTGCGGGCTCCGTTCGCTGGGTCTCGCGATTGATGTGGATCAGGTCGGCGATCGTGAACTGGATGATCTCGCGCGAGACGCTGTCGACCACCGCGACCGGGTTGAGCGTCTTGGGTTCGGCACGCTGGTTGATCACGAGCTGCTCACCGTAGCGGCCGGCCTCGGCGCGAGAGACCAGCAGATCCAAGGCGGCGTCGGCCGCACACACCAGCGCTGCCGCGAAGGCCGGAGCAAAAAGGCGTTCGATAACCGATCTCGTCATGAAGGGTTCCCGGTCACGACGACAGAACCATCATTTGTTGATGCAGGGCGTTGGCCAGAACGTAGTACAGCAGAGAAACGGTGCTCAAGGCAATTGCCGGAAGGAACATCCACCAGTAGGACGTCAGCACCTCATATTGCTGGGCGGCAGCGAGCATGTTGCCCCAGCTTGGCACCGGCTCCCCCACTCCCAAACCGAAGAACGAGAGGGTCACCTCGGCCAGGATGTACTGCGGGATCAGCACGGCGAGCTGGGTGAGCGCGACACCCGCCGCTTGCGGCAAGACTTGCCGGCGCAGGAGGTACACGTCCGATGCGCCGAAGGCCCGCGCGGCCAGCACATGCTCGCGAAGCTTGCCGCTCAGAACTATCCCACGAATCAAACGGGCGGGCCGGGCCCAGCCCACCAGACCGAGGACGACCACAAGCAGAAGGAACGCCTGAGCCGGATCGATGTGCAGCGGCAAGCCGGTTCGGACCGCAAGGAGGAGGTACAGCCAGGGTAGCGCCAGAAAGAGCTCCGCGAACCGCATGAACGTTTCGTCCAGCCACCCGCCGTAGAACCCGGCCAGCCCGCCCACGACCACACCCAGCCCGAGCGCCAGGCTCGCGGCCAAGAGTCCAGCGGCGAGTGAAATTTGTCCTCCGTACAACAGGCGCGAGAACAGGTCGCGGCCGTACCGCTCGTTGAAGCCGAATAAATGAATGTTCGACTCGAAAATTCCGGCAATGCGGTACGGCGCCCCGCGGACCAGAAGGCGTATCGGATACATGGTGCGGCGATCTTCGCTGTACTCGCCGAAGCTTCGCGGGTCGCTTGCGAGGCGGTAAACAAATGGTCGCAGATGAACCCTCCCTGTTGCCTCCGCGAAGTGCAGGCGCGTCGGAGGAGCAAAGGGCATATCGCGGTTCTGTTCGGTCGGCGCGTACGGCGTCAGGAAACCCGCGAGCAAAACCGACACATAAAGAATGACGAGCAAGCTCAACGAGGTTCTGACGTTTCGTGCGGCGAGGCTCATGCCTGGTCGGCGCGAAGCCGCGGATCCGCCAAGTACAGCAGGGCGTCAGCCACGAAATTTCCGGCGAGGAGAAGCAGGGTCGAGCACAGCACCGCCCCGATGACGAGGTGGAGATCGCGCGCGGCAATCGCCTCGAGCAGCAGCGGCCCCAGGCCGGGCCAGCTCATGATCGCTTCGACTACCAGTGACGCGCTGAGCAGGGCCGCGATCGACAGTCCCAGCAGCGAGAGGAGCGGATTGGCGGCGGCCCTGAGGGCGTCGCGAAAAAGCAGCCGCCGCCACCCAACGCCGCGGGCGCGAGCCGCCTGGACGAATGGAGCCGCCAGCACCTCGATGAGACTCGCTCGCACGTGTCGAACCAGCACCGGCAGATTGAGCAAGATCAGCGCCGACGCCGGGAGGAACAGATGGAACGCAAGGTCCTCGAGCTTGCCCCACGGTCCCAATTCAGCAAAGCGCGCCGACACCATGCCTCCAACGGGAAAATAGCGTGTCCGAACCGCAAGCAGCAGAAGCATCAATCCCAGCACGAGCTCGGGCACGCCGAGCAGAGCCGTTGTCGCTCCTGCGCAAAGACGGTCGCCCCATCGGCCTCGTTGACTGGCGCTCCATGCGCCGAGCGGCACCGCGATCAACCACGCGAGCGTGGTTGCCGGGACGGTGAGCAGCAAGGTATTACGTGCGCGCGGCCAGAGAAGCGATGCGACGGGGCTGTTGTAGGCAAACGAGAACCCCAGGTCTCCGCGGCGGACCGACTCCAGCCAGTGAAGATATTTCAGCGGAAGCGGCTGATCGAGTCCGTATCGAACGCGCAACGCTGCGACCGTCTCGGGAGCGATCCGCGGATCCAGCTTCATCTCGCTCAAAAAGTCTCCGGGCGCGAGTGCCGTGAAGACAAAGGAGAGGACGGACACGCCGGCGAGGACGAGCAATCCGTGGCCCAGCCGCCGACAGAGGTATCGCATTAGCGGGACGTTAGCTGGATCACGGTTTCGACGTCTACCTGTTTTCGGTGAACCTGTCGCATGTCTATTCGCGGACTTCGCTCGCGCCGATACACTAATCGTCGGGAACATTATTGTAGAGCCTTTACAGATCCGCACGCGTCGACGTCTTCGCCAGACTTTCGCGCAGACGCACTTGGCTCTTGGGTTCCCTTGACGGCGTGTGATAGAGTTCACGGGTTTTCGGACGCGGGCTCCCCCCACGTCTCTTTTCCATTTGAACACCGCGGACTAGTTCGATCGGATCGCTTTCCAAGACCTTATGCCAGCGAAGCGTTACACCGTCGTCATCGCAGATCGCTCGAACGGCGCCTTGCGCGGCCTGACGATCAATCTGCGTCCGGTGCTGATGCTGGCGGTGAGCGTGACCGTGCTGCCGCCACTCTTGATCGGCGTCGGCTTCAAGTGGAGCGCGCGTACGCAAATCGACCAACTGCGCGCGACCAACGAAGTGCTGCAGGTCGAAAATGGCAGCTATCGTGCCGCGACCGGCGAGCTGACCACGCAGATTCAGTCGCTCGAAAACGTCATCACCGATCTCGGCGCCCGGGCATCGCTGGATCCGGCCGCCGCGCACGCTATTCAAAAACTTCCGGCGGTCGTGAAGTCTCGCGCTGCCGGCGGCAACACGGAGCCAGGCACCGAGCCGGATGCCATGCTGTCGAATGTTCTCGCGGCGTCGCTTGCCTCGCCCGAAGACACCTTCCCCATCCTGCGCGGCATTCTGCA
>QHWL01000662.1 GCA_003222555.1 Acidobacteriota bacterium
TAAGCTCGCCACGATCCTGTGCGTGATGAGCGTTTCTCTCACCATGAGCGTGTCTCTCACCGCCCAGTGGCCGAATCGCCCAGCCCCGGGAGTGCCCCGGACACCCGAGGGCAAGCCCGATCTGTCGGCCCCGGCCCCGCGAACCGCGGATGGCAAGCCGAACCTGTCAGGAGTATGGCTGGTCAGGAATGTAGGCGCTCTGTTCTACATCACGGGCGACGTCAAGCTGGAGGAGATGCTGCCATGGGCCGCGGCCCTGTACAAACAGCGCCAGGATAACTATCGCAGGGACACCGACGGAATCCATTGTCTCCCGCCGGGTCCGAAAGCCGGAATTGCGGTTGGGGGCTACCCGATAAAAATCGTTCAAACGCCGGACCTCGTTGTAGTCCTTTACGAATATCAGACCCTGTTCCGCCAGTTTTTTACCGATGGCCGTGCGCTGCCCGAAGATCCCAATCCGACCTGGATGGGCTACTCGATTGCACATTGGGAGGGAGACACGCTGGTAGTCAATACCGCCGGTTACAATGACCGGACCACGCTCGATCTGGCGGGGCATCCCCATACGGAGGCGTTGCGCTTGACGGAGCGCTATCACCGCCGCGATGCGGGCCACCTCGATCTCCAGGTGACGTTCGACGATCCCAAAGCGTACACCAGGTCGTGGACGCTTCCCATCGAGTTCGATCTAATCCCGGATGGGCAACTGATTGAGTATGTATGTGAGAACGAGCGTGACGCGCCACACCTGATCGGCAAGAGCGGGGAGGAGGCTCATGTGCCGGCCGAGGTGCTTGCTCAATACGCCGGTACTTATGAAACAACGGGCAGTGTCGTGAGAATCCTCGAAGTGATCTCCTTCGAAGGGAACCGCCTGATGATCAATCCGGGAGCGGGCAAGATCCCACTCATCGCGCACGCGGAAAATGACTTCACCATGGAAGGAACCGGTGTTGAGTTCGTCAAGGATGCAAAAGGCGCAGTTACCGCAATGATCCAGCACTGGACGGAAGGCGATCGGTACTTCGCTCGCAGGAAGTAGGGACGGAAAACGGCGGCGCGCAAGCGGGACGATAGCCGACATCAGGCCCCTCGGCGGCCGGGTCTTCCGTCACCCTGAGGCCCCGTCTCATGTTGGCCATCGTGAGGGGTGCCCTGATCCAAAGTCTCGGCCCTGTGCTCCGCAAAGACTCGGTCCAAGCGAAAATCCCACCAGAATGGGCGTAGTGTCCCACATCTCGGACGAACTCTCGCACGGCGATCAATGTTCGACGTACTCCGCGAGATTGCGGAAGGCAGCCGCGGCCAGGCGAATTGTTTCGCTGCCCGGAGTCGGCTAACGTAACCCCGCATGAGAGGCCTGTTCCTCGTCGCATACGCGTGCTCGGGGCTGGCCGGACTCATCTATCAGGTGACATGGACGCGTCTCTTGACCCTCTACATGGGCCAAACAACCGCCGCCGCGTGCACGGTCGTCACGGCGTTCATGGGCGGCCTCGCCGGCGGCGCCTTACTGGGAGGCCGGTTCGCCCCACGCCTGACGCCGCGCCGGGCGCTTTATGCATATGCAGCGGTGGAGTGTCTGGTCGCGTTGATCGCGCTGATCCTGCCGCTCGAGCTGAGCGCGCTGAAGCCGGTGCTCGTGTGGTCGTACCGCGATGGCGCCCCTGGTCTGCTCTTCCCGGCGGTGCGCCTGTTCTCTTGTCTGATTGTCATCTTCATTCCGGCTCTTGCGCTTGGGGCGACGTTTCCGCTGGCGGCGCACTGGTTCGTGCGCGATCCCGGGCAGGTTGGCCGAGCCGGCGGTGTGCTGTACGCCGCCAACTCCACAGGCGCCGCGCTTGGCGCGCTCGCCGCCGGCTTCGCTCTCATCCCCGCGATCGGTTTGTCGGGCACCACGTCACTGCAGGCGGACTGGCGGTCGCCGGCGCGTTGCTCGTGACGCGAATGGCATCACGAGTTGAGACCGCGCATCCTGAGCCTTTTGCTGGGGTATCAGCGGCGATCGAGGTGAAGAAGCGCGCGGAGCGCGGCCGCCGACCGACCGGTTCCGTGATCGGCCACAGATCAACTCCCGCTGTCGTGAGCAGGCGCGGGCTGGCAGCCGTCGCAGTTGGACTATCCGGGTTCGCAGGTCTCATGTACGAAATCGCGTGGCTGCGCGTCTTCGCGATGATCGTCGGTCCCACGACCTATGCGTTTGCCGCGACAGTGGCTGCTGTGATTGCCGGAATAGCGGCGGGCTCTGCAGGGGGAGCGTGGGCGGCCGGTCGAGCACGACGTCCTGCTGTGTGGCTCGCGCTCCTGCTCGCGGCAACGGCGATAGTCGCGACGTGGGCTTCTTCGCTGGCCGGAGGATTCGTGCCGCGGCTCGTAGCCGAGGATCTTGTTCGGTCGGCGGCGCAGGGCGCCGGGCTTCTGTTACAACGCAGTCTGCTCGTCGCGGCGCTGATTCTGCCGGCGGCGCTCGGTTTTGGTGCGGCTTTTCCGTTGGCCCTTGCGCTGGTCACCGGCTCTGAGCAACCGATAGCCGGCCGTGTGGGAACGATTTACGCCGCCAACACATTCGCTGCGGTCGCTGGTTCGCTCGCCGCCGGTTTTATCGCGATCCCGTACTTCGGGCTTCAGCACACCCTCACGATCGTCAGCAGCCTGCTTGTCGTCGACGCGCTGATTGTCATCTTGTGCGCAGAACCATCCTTCAAGGGGCGAGCCCTGGGTTTCATTCTGACGATGGCGGCCATCGTGCAAATGATCGCGGCGTCGCCCTGGGACCGCGATCTGCTCGCGAGCGGAGCCTACAAGTACGCCTCAAGCGTGCCCCAGGGACTCGATCTCGACACAGCCCTCAAGGCCGGAACCTTGCTCTACTACCGCGAAGGCGCGGCCTCAACCGTGTCGGTGAAGCGTCTGACGGGGACCCGGTCGCTGGTGATCGACGGCAAAGTCGACGCGTCGAGCTTCGGCGACATGCTCACGCAGAAAGCACTCGCTCACCTGCCGCTGCTGCTGCATCCAGACCCGAAGGAGATTTGCATCATCGGACTGGGCAGCGGCGTCACGCTGGGTTCCGCGCTCGTCCATCCCATCTCGCGCGCGGATATCGTGGAAATCTCGCCGGAGGTCGTCGAGGCAGCCCGGTACTTTGCCGACGTCAACTTGAACGGGTTGGATGATCCCCGTACGCACCTCATTGTGGGAGACGGCCGCTCGCACCTGCTGTTGTCGTCGCGTAAGTACGACGTCATCATCTCCGAGCCATCGAATCCGTGGGTGGCGGGCGAGGCGGCACTTTTCACGCGCGAATTCTTCACGGCCGTGCGCGACCGCCTCGCTCCCGACGGCATCATCTCTCAGTGGGCCCACACCTACGACATCAACGACAGCGATCTGCGGTCGATCGTCGCCACGTTCATTTCCGTGTTTCCCGGTGGCACGTTGTGGACGGTCGGCGAAAGCGATCTGCTGCTGGTAGCGTCTATGGCTCCACTGGATGCCCGGTTGGCGCAGATCGATCGATCATGGCGGAGACCAAGGGTCGCCGCAGATCTGGCCGGTGTGTCCGCGTTGGAGCCGTTCGCGTTCTTGTCGATGTTCGCCGGAGGCCCGCAAGAGCTCAGGCGGTATGCGGCTCTTGCGGCGATTCAGACCGACGATCGGATGGCACTCGAATTTTCCGGTCCACGCGCGCTCGCCGCTCGTGCAGTCGACAACGCGTCAACGGTGCGACAGCTTCTGGAGGCCGGCAGCGCGCCCGAGCCGATCCGCCAGACCCTCGCCGCGGCAGATGCCGCGCAGTGGCGCAACCGTGCCGCTATGATGATGCCCTCCCAAAGCTTTGCTACCGCGTACGCAGACTACGTCAAGGCGCTCCGGCTTGACCCAACCGACCGCGCCGCGCTTGACGGTCTCGTGCAAGCTGGAGCCGCGACCGGCCGTCAGAAGGAGGCGCTGGATCTGCTGAAGTCGCTCGCCGACACCCACTCGGATGCGCCCGCTATTCCGACCGCGATGTCCAAATTACTGGCTCTGGGCGGCTCCTTTGATGAGGCGATCACGGTGGCGGAGCAGGCGAGCAAGATCGAGCCGCTCGACCCG
>QHWL01000663.1:0-2172 GCA_003222555.1 Acidobacteriota bacterium
GCGTCAGCGCACGGACACTCCGCGCGAGGGCAAGAAGGCCGCCGCGCCCAGCGTTGAGGCGCCGCCCAAGAAACCCGAGAAGGCGGACAAGAAACACGCGGTCGCGGTTGCCGTGCCAGCACCCGCCACAGACGGGGTGTGGGAGACTGTCCGGCTCGCAACTCGCTATAAGTTCCGCCACCCGATTCCGGTCCATATCAACGGCGAGGCCGTGCTCCTCTACGACCTCTCGGTCGCCGGATGCCAGTTTGTGTCGCCAGCCGCTGTGAAGCCGAATCAGGTCGTGAAGTTATTGTTGCCGTCCACGCCGAAACCCATCGGGTGCAGCGGCAAGATCGTGTGGGCGCGACTCGAACCGCCGGCAACCGGTCGGCTGTTCGGGTACCGCGCCGGTGTGCGCTTCACCAAGCCTGACCAGTCGGCGATCGAAGCTTTCCTGGCGGAACATTCCGCCACGGCGCTGTGAGCGTGTAGGGCGGGCCTTACGAGGCCCGTCTCACGAACCCGAAAGAATCTCCAGCGGACCCGTTTTTCCCTACGGCCGTCGCAGCCGCGCGTCCCTCGTCGGTCTCTACGCTCTCCGCTTTACACGTCGTCGAGCAGAGAGACTAAGAACGCGGTTCGAAAAGAACGGTGGATGCGAGGTCTGCCCGCGGAACGGCTCGTCTCCATACCGGTGTCTCACCAAATCTCAATGTGAAGCAACTACCCACGGGAGAATCAAATTCCCGCTGGCGTCGAGGTCATACATAGAAACACGGTCAAATCGAGAGCCGGGCGGTGGCATTCACCGTGCCTGTCGCACCATCACACTCGGGCTTTTGCTTCAGGGGGTGCTGATGGACTCGGCGAAAACCGCGATCGGATCGGACTGCGGAGATCTTCAGCGTCGAAGCGTGTTGTTGGACCATGCGGCGGAGTTGCTCGGTGTGTCCCGGCGGACGGTGTACTACCGGATCCGCGAGGGGCGTCTGACGACGATTCGCACGAGGAGCGGTTCCCAACGCGTGCTTCTCGACTCGCTCGAGGCCCTGCTGTGGAGCATGCACCTGCAATCGATGGCGCGCCGGGGAATGTGACGCGGATCACATGTGTGGCGCGCGGCTTTAGCCCTGCGTTCGCAGGCTTGACGAGCCTGTGAAGAAAAGCGACGTTTGAACGCAGAGCTCGCAGAGCACGCTGAAAAATCCTTGGGCATTTCTTCTCTGCGGCCTCGGCGGACTCTGCGTTGAACGTGGCGCGGGGCTTTGCCCGCGTGCGCAGGCTGAAGAGCCTGTGAAAAAACCGTTGACCGCCGAGACCGCCGAGACCGCGGAGAAGAAAACGCTAAGATTTCTCGGCGTGCTCTGCGTGCTCAGCGGTAAAACGCCGCATTTTTTCACACGCTCTGAAGGCCTGCGCCATTACAGGCTCGTAGTAAACCGCCTTTTCACCTGCCATCTGGGCGCTTTCGGACTTAGGATTCGCTAGACTCGGTTAACAAGACTTGGGGCCCGCTGTTCGGCTATCGTGGCAGCTTCGAGGCAGAGTGGCGGACGGTCGATGGCAAGACGGTGCCCCGCCACGTCTTGCCGCACCGCCAGGAGCGTCGTGAATGAATCCAGAAAAGACGGGAATAGGAGGGAAGCGATGAGATCGAACGCAAGATGGCCAATCGCTGTCGGTTTGGTGGTCTCGATTATTCTGGTATCGCGGGCACGCACTGACCATGATGTCGTCGTGGCTCAGACACGCAAGCCGGTCGTCATCACGCGGCTCTACACGGGCCCGGACGGTCTGACGCACGCTGAAGACATCGAAGTCAAACTCACCGGATCCGGGACCACCGAGGTCTCCGAGATGCTGAAGGTGACGGGTGCTGAGATTCATCGGGCGCCGGGCGGGAGGGTCAATGATTGGCATACTGCGCCGCGTCGCCAGTACGTGATCACGCTCAGCGGCCGAGGGGAGATCGAGGTTGCAGGCGGCAAGAAGATTTCCCTGGGGCCGGGACACATGGAGCTCGCCGAAGACCTGACTGGGAAAGGCCACATCACGAGGGTCGTGGGGAATGAGGAAAGAGTGACCATACAACTCCCGCT
Organism: Acidobacteriota bacterium; assembly: GCA_003222555.1. Classification (GTDB taxonomy): domain Bacteria; phylum Acidobacteriota; class Vicinamibacteria; order Vicinamibacterales; family CAVVIG01; genus JAHFUJ01. The sequence continues at coordinate 2,082 of QHWL01000663.1, forward strand.
TGCCGACCAGTCGCGACGATAGCGCCGGTTAGAGCGATCCTTGCATCGCAGGAGGCGGCAATGAGCATCACTGCAGGTAAGCGCTGGGTAG
>QHWL01000663.1:2189-2796 GCA_003222555.1 Acidobacteriota bacterium
GACGGTTATCCCTCGGCCCGGCGGCGAGGCTCGCGTCGGTCAACAGAACGCCGGGGACAATGTCGCTCAGACGCTCAGTGGCACCATCGACATTCACGTGCATTCAGATCCCGACAATGTGCCGCGCGCCTTGGATGGAATCGATGCCGCGAAGCTGGCACGCTCGAAGGGCATGCGCGGAATCGTCCTCAAGAATCATTACGATCCGACCGCCGGGCTCGCCTTTCTTGCGCGCAAGGAGGCCCCCGGCTTGGAGGTGTTCGGAGGGATCGACCTGAATCTCACGGTCGGTGGGATGAACCCGGTCGCGGTGGAACACATGACGCAGGTCGCTGGAGGGTGGGGACGCATTGTCTGGATGTCAACCTTCGATGCCGAAAACCAGGTGCGCTACTCCAAGGAGAATCGGCCGTTCGTCAGCGTGTCACGTAACGGCGTCCTGCTGCCCGAAACGAAAGCCGTCATCTCGGTCATCGCCAAGCACGGGCTCGTGCTCGCCACCGGCCACGTTTCGGCGCAGGAAGGCCTCCTCTTGCTCGCCGAGGGACGACAGCAAGGCGTGACGCACATGGTCGTCACCCACGCGATGAATGCGCCCATCCTCATG
>QHWL01000663.1:2891-3702 GCA_003222555.1 Acidobacteriota bacterium
GATCCGCCAGGTGGGGCCCCAATTCTGCATCCTTTCGTCAGACCTGGGCCAAAAGGCCAATGCCTTGCCTCCTGACGGCTATGCCGCCTTCATCGCGGCACTGCGCGCCAAGGGTTTTACCGGACAGGAACTCGACCGCATGTCGAAGCAGAATCCGGCGCAGTTGCTGGCGTTGCGCTGATAAGCTCGCTCGTTGGTTGCTGCTCGTGAGACGAGGCATGACCCCGACGCGGTCAATCGCGCTGGCGCTAGCGACGGTCGCTGCGACGGCCGTGGCGAGCGCCGAAAATCGTCCGATCGACGCCGACCGTTCCACCCTCACCGTCTTCGTCTACAAATCCGGGCTCTTCTCGGCATTTGCGGACGACCACGTCATTCGCGCGCCAATTGCCTTTGGCTCGATTTCCACCGATCCCCCGCTTGCGGTCGAGGTCAGCGTGCGATCTGCAAATCTCAGAGTGCTCGACCCGCGCCTGGCGACAGACAAGCGGGCCGAGGTGCAGACGCGTATGCTCAGCTCCGAGGTCCTCGACAGCCTGAAGTATCCCGACATCACATTCACATCGACGGCGATTGAATCTTCGGGTCCCGATCGGTGGATGGTGACGGGCGGTCTATCCATTCACGGCGAGACACGTTCGACGAGGTTCCCGGTCGTACGACAGGATGGACGATATCGTGGAACCGTGGTCGTGAAGCAGCGCGACTTCGGAATCCAACCGATCAGCATCGTGGGCGGCACAGTGAAAGTGAAGGACGAATTGAAAGTAGAGTTCGATATTGTTGCTCAGCGATAGTGGGTAGGTGTCCT
>QHWL01000663.1:3736-5613 GCA_003222555.1 Acidobacteriota bacterium
GGCATTGGCGCTGCGCTTGCCGAATTGCTGGCTAAACAGGGTATGTCGCTCGTACTGGTTGCGCGGCGCAAGGACGCGCTGGAATCGATAGCAGCGCGCTGCGCCGGACGCGCCCATGCCATCGTTGCCGATGTCGCACAGCGCGCCGAGGTACGTCGGGTGGTCGACGGGGCGATCGCCCGCTTCGGCCGTATCGACGTCTGGATCAATAACGTCGGCCAGGGCATCTCACGCCTGCCGTCCCAACTCACCGACGAGGACGTCGATGAAGTCATGCGATTGAACGTCAAGTCGGCCCTCTACGGCATGCAGGAGGTCTTGCCTCACTTCAAGTCCCGCGACGCCGGGCATGTCATCAACTTTCGTGCTCGGTGCGCGCCTTCGAGCCCGGCGACGTGTGGACGAGCCGCTCGATGTCGCGGTACTCGCGCCAGTGCCGCAAGCTCACTGACAAAAAGGCGGCGACCGGGATCGCGACGATGACGCCGGCCGCCCCTCCGAGCGTCGCACCAGACCAGACCGTCAGAATCACGGCAGGGGTCGACATGTGCGTGCCGCGCCTGATCAAGCGCGGAAAGACGACGTAGTCCTCGACCAGCCTCAGCGCTCCGAGAAAGGCGACGACCGCCAGCACTCGATCGCCGGCCTGCGTGGCAGCCATGAGCATCGTCGTCAGAGGGCCAATCGCTGGAACCAGTTCGAGCACGCCCGCGGCGATGCCCATCGACACGGCCGAGGGAAGGCGGAGCAGTGCGAATCCACCGACGCACGCCACGCCGACGATGACGCCAGCGGCCGCCTGCGCACGCACGTACCCGGCGAGCGCGCTGTTGACGTCCCGCAGATATTCTTCGGCCCGCCATTGAAGATGGCCGTGCGGCAGAACACGGAGCGCCGAGCGCCGGAAACCAGGCGCACCCGTGAGGAGGAGAAACGCCAGGACCGGCGCCACCGCGAGCCACGCCGCGTACCGCGCCGCGGAGATCAGATCGCCCAGAGTCCTTCGGACTTCAGCCTCGATGTAGCCGGTGGCGCTTTCGAGGCGCTGCCTCAGAACGCGGCCGGCGCCGGATGTGATCGGCCCCCGCGCGATGAGCCGTTCAAATACATCGAAATCGACGCCGCCGAAAAGTTGATCGACCGCGGCGGGTGCGGTTGCGCCAACCCATCGCGTTATCCCATCGCCAGCGAGACGCCAACCCAGGGTCCCCGCGACGAAAAGGACCGTGTAAAGGAGTGTGAGGGAGACCGCGTGAGGCAAGGGACGCTTCCGGCGTCCAATTCGGACGCGGCTCCGCAGCCCCGCGTCGACAGGAGCCAACATGTACGCGAAGAACACGGACAGCAGCAACAGCACGCCGCCGCCCTGGATCGCCCGCAGCACGCGCATCACCCGTTACGAGATCTGCACAACGAAGAGGGGCACCACACGGTCCGCCTGAAGAGCCTGTGAAAAAAATACGACGTTTGAACGCAGAGCTCGCAGAGCACGCGGAGAAATCCCCTAAGCATTTCTTCTCTGCGGCCTCGGCGGCCTCTGCGTTGAACATGATTTGTTCACAGACTCTGAAGGCGGACACGACGTACAGTCGGTACTACGTGCGATCGGATACGTCGTGTCCGCTTTGGAAGCTGCTAGAATGAGCCACCATGATGCACGATCCTCCCTCCACTGCCCGCCGCGAATTTCTCAAGTTCCTGGCCGCAAGCCCTTATGTTGCCGCTCTCGGCGGCGTTGGCGCCTTCATCCAGCAAGGCGCCCTCGCTCAGCGCCCCGAGGAAGCCTCCGATCTCATTGCTCACCCAGCCGACGCCCTCAACGTCTTCGATTTCGAGGAGGTCGCTCACCGCAACGTTCTACCCGGTCACTGGGCTTA
>QHWL01000664.1:0-2134 GCA_003222555.1 Acidobacteriota bacterium
TGTGGCTAGGTGTCGCCTTACTGGTGGCGATTGCCTGCGCGTCGTATTTCGGGATACGACTTTGGCGGATTGAGCGCGACCGGCCGGAATCGGCGGCCACGTGGACGTCAGACTTGCAGCAACTGTGGACACCGATTCTGTCTTCGAAGCGGCCGCTCATGGTCGTTCTGGCCACGCCCCTGTTCGTCCGCGTGCCTGGCCTGGGGTTCGTTCGAGACTCATCCTCGAATGACTCGAGCGATCTGTCGAAATCGAAGAGCTTTTCGTCGTTGAGGGACGCGTTCCACCTTGGGACCGTCGCGCCGTCGTACGGCTTCACGGAAGTCGGGACGGCAAACGGAGCATTTCTTTTGGGTCAATTTCTGGCGCAGCGCAAGCCGAACGTGCTGCTGACAAGGACCGATCTCGTCTCCTTGCCCGACGTCGCGATGGCCGACGTGGTGTTCCTCGGTCAGGCGGCCGGGAACCGCGAAATCCAGGCCATTCCAATCGATCAGCAATTTGCGCTCGAGGCGGGCGGCATTCGAAACCTGAGCCCCCAGCCAGGAGAACCGGCTTTTGTGTCCGACCGTAGTCCCCACGATCCTCGGGAACTCGAGGAAAGCTACGCGCTGATCAGTCATGTGCCGGGACTGTATGGCAACGGCGAGATCCTCTACCTTTCGGCGAACCAGATCCCCGGCGTCACGGCCGCGGTCAAAGCGTTCACCGATCCCGCACTCGCGAGAACGCTCGTTTCCAAGATAAAAACGGCGTCCGGGGACGTTCCTCATTACTATCAAGTCGTGCTCAAAGTGCGATCCATGGACGATATGCCGGTCGAGATTTCCTACTTGTTCCATCGGGAACTGTCGATCTCGAACAACCCATTGCCGTAGCGCCTACCGTGAATCGCAGTGCAATGAAGGTTCGTAGAGGATCGTGGAAAGGAAGCAAGCTGTTGCCACTGACCGGTCAGTGACCGTCAGTTGACCTTCTCAGCTGCCTTTTCCGATCTAATCGGCGTTAGGCTCGTGACAGGATTGAGTCGATTGGCTGAGCCGGACCTCGGCGCCACGCCGTTCGATATCAGCGGCAACACGGCGGCTCTTGGCAGAAGGAAACGACGTGATGCGAACGAAGATGTCCGTCCTGGTTGCCGGACTCGGGCTCTTGCTGGCCGCCGTGCCGGTTGCCGCGCATCACGCCTTCGACTCGGAATTCGACGCGAAGAAGCATGTCGACTTCCGGGGAACGGTCACGAAGATGGAATGGATCATTCCTCACGCCTGGATCCACGTGGACGTGAAGAAACCGGACGGCACGGTGGAAGCGTGGACGGTGGAAGCCGGGACGCCGAACACGCTGCTCAGACGTGGGCTGACGAAAGACTCGCTCCTGCCGGGGACGGAGATCCACGTCGACGGATATCAGTCCAAGGACGGATCCCTGAGGGCCACCGGCCGGGATCTCACGCTGCCCAACGGGCAAACGCTGTATCTCGGCGCGGGCGGCACGGGCGCTCCGTACGGAGAAAAGAAGTGAACCTCGACGATAGACAAGCGGAGCGCTGAAGCCCTTCGCGCTCGGACCATCGCTCACCGCTCAGACCCAGCCGCGCCTCGCGCGCCGATTGCGGTCCACCAGTAAACGAGACCGCTGCCTTTCAACATCCCGCGTCACATGGGGTCCATGCCCATCCTGATGATGGGATTGCCTGGCAGCTTGCCCGTGAGACGGGTGTGGCCCTTGATCGCGCCGCGCCGCGGCCGGCGGGCCGGCCGCGCTGACGGCTCCGCTGGTGCCCGTGACGACGGCGAGCGCGCACGCGGCGAACGGAAGCAGAACGTGGACCTTCAGCGTACCTCACTTCGCCTTCTTCGCCGCGACCGTGGGTAGATCGATTTAACTGAACAACGATGTGTCAAAGACCGCGCCGTCGAGTGGAGTTGCTCGTCAACGCTAATAAGGGGATGCTGCGAGGGTAGCACGGTTATCGACCCGGGCTGGCGGCGCGAAGGTCAACTAGCGGTTAGAGAGTGCGCGGTTAGTGACGGGTCACTAACTACCAGTGGACCGTCGAAAGGGCTGATTTGTCGGGGTCGTATGCTATCCTCCAACGTGATTCGGAGTGTCTTTGGTCTGTAGGAAGCAG
>QHWL01000664.1:2206-2550 GCA_003222555.1 Acidobacteriota bacterium
CGTGGCGTCGGCTCAGACCTCATCGGTGAATGGTCGCGTGACAAACCGACAGGGTGCGCCCGTTCCGGATGCGGACATTGCGCTGGTTGCGCCGCCGTCAATGCCGATGCCAGGGATGCGGATGCCGCCGGCGTCGGCCGACCGGACGGCGCGTTCGAGGGCGGACGGTACGTTTGCCCTTGAGCAGGTGCCGGCCGGCCAGTACGTTCTGGAGATCGATGCCCCCGGGCTCGCGCGTTCATCGCAACAGATCACCGTGCCGACCCAGGAAGCGTTCGCCGTCAGCCTCGAGCCCATCGAAGTCCCGGGCGGCGAAGCGGCCCCCTCAGCGGTGGCTGCGGCAG
>QHWL01000670.1 GCA_003222555.1 Acidobacteriota bacterium
TTCAAACCGCCATCGGGCAGGCGGCAACATTTCAGCCGCCACCTGAAGCGGTCACCACAATCGTGACGCGGCAGGAGCGGTGGCCGGCCACCCTGACCGCCATCGGCACGATGGCCGCTGTGCAGGGCGTGACGGTGAGCGCAGACCTCCCCGGCGTCGTCGAACGAATCGAGTTCGATTCCGGGAAGCCGGTTCGTCAGGGGGAAGTGCTGGCACTCCTTGACACGCGGCAGGAGCAAGCCCAATTAGCCGCAATCGAGGCGCAGCGCGATCTCGCTCGCCTCAACTTCGACCGGATGCAGGGGCTGCTGAATGAACGCGTCGTCTCTCGGGCGGAGTTCGACACGGCGACGGCCGAGCACCGGCAGATGGAAGCACGAGTGGGAGAGATTCGCGCCGCCATCGACCGGAAAACCCTTCGAGCGCCGTTCTCCGGGATCCTCGGCATTCGCCAGGTCAACGTCGGTCAGTATTTATCGGGTGGCGATCCGGTCGTGAACCTCCAATCGCTCAATCCGATCTACGTTCAGTTCGGGGTGCCGCAACAGGAAACGGGCCAGATGCGAATGGGCCGTAATGTTCGCGTCACGACGGACGGCATGCCCGGCGCCGAGTTCTCGGGTCGCGTGACGGCTCTCGATTCGGTTGTGGATCCGGCGACGCGCAACGTGCAGGTGCAGGCGACGCTCGCCAACCCGGACGGCAAACTGCGGCCCGGCATGTTCGTGCAGACAGAGGTGATCCTGGGTGCAAGCCAAACGGTCGTCTCGCTGCCGGCGTCCGCGATCAGCTATGCGCCGTTCGGCGATTCGGTCTTCGTGGTCGCCGACCTCAAAGATTCGAACGGGAAGGCCTACAAGGGCGTGCGCCAGCAGTTCGTCAAGCTCGGCGGATCTCGCGGCGATCAGATCGCGGTCGTCTCCGGCGTTCACAGCGGCGACGAGATAGTGACCTCCGGTGTCTTCAAGCTCCGCAATGGCGCCGCCGTCATCATCAACAACAAAGTCCGGCCGGCCAACGATCCGGCCCCAAAGCCGGAGAACAGCTAATGCGTTTCACCGATCTCTTCGTCAAGCGACCAGTACTGGCCGTCGTCGTGAATCTGGTGAGCCTGATTGCGGGCTTGCAGGCCATCCGTTCGCTGAGCGTCCGGCAGTACCCGCGCAGCGACATCGCCGTCGTCCGCGTCTCGACGGTGTACGTGGGGGCGAACGCGGACCTCGTGCGCGGGTTCATCACGACGCCACTCGAGCGCGTCATTGCCAGCGCCGACGGCATCGACTACATGGAATCGTCCAGCGGCCAGTCCGTGAGCACAATCACCGTCCATCTGAAGCTCAACTTCGACACCAATGCTGCACTGACACAAATCCAAGCCAAGGTTGCCCAGGTCCGAAACGATCTGCCGCCCGAGGCGGAAGCGCCCATCATCGAGCTGGAAACAGCCGACAACCAGTTCGCGGCGTTGTATCTCGGCTTCTCATCGGCCGAGCTCGATCAGAACCAGATTACCGATTATCTGAGACGCGTGGTGCAGCCCAAACTGAGCGCCATCAGCGGCGTCCAGCGCGCGGACATCCTCGGCGACCGCACCTTCGCGATGCGGATCTGGCTCAAGCCAGACCAGATGGCGGCGCACGGTATCTCGCCCTCCGCGCTGCGCGAGGCGTTGGCGCGCAACAACTACCTGTCGGCGCTCGGGCGAACCAAGGGGTCCATGGTGTCGGTGAACCTGATCGCCAACACCGATCTGCGCACGCCCGAAGAGTTCCGGCAGCTCGTGGTCAAGCAACAGCACGGAGTCGTCGTGCGGCTCGGCGATGTCGCTGATGTCGTGCTCGGCGCCGAGAACTACGAACAGGATGTCCGTTTCAATGGAGAG
>QHWL01000091.1:0-387 GCA_003222555.1 Acidobacteriota bacterium
AACAGGCGAATCGGATTCCGGAATCGCTCACGCTGCTCGAGAGCGTCGTGGACAATCTTGCCACTCAGCCGCCGGATCTATTCGCCCAGTACGAAAGAATCCTCGCCTGCGGGCTCGCGCTCACCGGCGACATCGACGCGGCGCGGCTCCATCGCGAACGTGCTGAACGCGTGTACGCAAGCCTGCGGCACGCGCCAGGCCTGATCGAGCTCTCGCGTTGCTGGGACGCCGCGACGAACGCCGCCGTCGACGGCCAACCCGACCGCCGGCCGCCGACCGAGGCTCCCTCCAATGACCAGGCGCGTCGCGCTGCCCGAAGCATCCTCGAAGCCGCCGCCGCGCTGGTGCTCCACGCCGGCCGACCCGAGCTGCTCGCCCACGGAGTCA
>QHWL01000091.1:418-9575 GCA_003222555.1 Acidobacteriota bacterium
CGGTTCACCACGCGACCGCCGTCTCACGCACCAGCGATGGCCGATGCGACGTGCTCGCCTCCACCGGCGAACGGCCGGGGCCCGAGACGCCGCCCGACGACACGGAACGCCGAATGGCCATCGGGTCGGCCCGCGATTGTGCGATCGAGATCACCGTCCGGCCCAAAAACAATATCGAGTCGGTCGCCACGTTCAACGCCGTCAAGCTGCTTCTGGCGACCATTCACGACATCGAAGGCGCTCGCGCCGAGCGTGAAGAGCGCATGACGCTGTGGCCCATCGACGACGTGACGACCGCCGCGGGCCACGCGGTAGTGACCGGCCGCATGCGAGAGCTGATGTCCTTCGCGAAGCGCATCGCGACCACCAGCGTCAGCGTCTTGATCACGGGCGAAAGCGGCACCGGCAAGGAAATCCTGGCGCGTGCGATTCACACCTACTCCGATCGCTCGCAGAAGCCCTTCATCCCGTTCAACTGCAGCGCCATCCCCCGCGAGATGCTCGAAAGCCAGCTGTTCGGCCACCGCCGCGGCGCGTTTACCGGAGCCGACCGCGACAATCCAGGCATCATCCGAAGCGCCCGGGATGGAACGCTGTTCCTCGACGAGATCGGCGAGCTGGGCCTCGATCTCCAGCCGAAGCTGCTGCGCTTCCTCGAGTCGGGCGAGATCTGTCCGCTCGGCGAATCGACTCCGTTCACGGTCGACGTGCGCGTCGTCGCCGCCACCAACTCCAACCTCGAACACGGAGTGAAGGAAGGCCGTTTTCGCGAGGATTTGTTCTATCGGCTCAACGTGATCCGGCTCCAGATCCCGCCCTTGCGCGAACGCCGCGACGAGATCCCCTCGCTCGTCAACTATTTCGTCCTGCGCGCCGCCGAGGAGTTTCGAAAAGGCCAGCTCCGATTCGCGGAGGAGACCATGGAACATCTTCTGCTGTGTCCGTGGCCCGGAAACATCCGGCAACTGCACAACGAAATCCGTCGCATGGCGGCACTCGCCGAGCCGAATGCCGTTCTCACGCCGGCCGCGCTGTCCGACGAGATCATCAGTGCCAGACCCGCTCCTCGCGCCTCGTCGAACGGCCTCGAGCTCGCCGTCCCGCTCAACAACAAGCTGGTGCCGACGCTCTCGAGAATCGAGCGCGAAATGATCAAGGTCGCCCTACACGAACATCGGGGCAAGGTCGACGCGGCCGCCAGAGCGCTCGGCATTTCGCGCAAGGGCCTCTATCTGAAGCGCCAGCGACTCGGCCTGTAGCGGTGGATGCGAGCGCGAAGTTCCTTCCCTTTGCGGTCCATCTCGACGATCCGCGTCGTGACAGTTTCGTCCCGCCACCCGAAAGATCGAGGTTGTCGGCCAGGGGCAAATGCGCTCTGAAGTCTTGTCGATGCGAGCAGCGACCTCCTCGCGCGTGAGCGCTCGATAGCCGCTCAGGCCGACCCCGATCGCGCCGGCAAGCGCGCCAAGGGAAAGCAGCAACAGTCCGGCAAGCGTCCGCAGCGCAAATCGCAGGGGCCGCGCCCGCCTGAGCGCTGCCAAGGCGGCGATGATGAAGAGTCCGCCCAACGCTCCCAACAAAGCGGCCGCCAGGACGAACGGCGAGATCCCAAATGCTGGTGTCACCTACGGCACCGGCCTCAGCATAATCACGACAAGAATGATATCCAGTAAAAGGTGGGTGAATTGGGCGCCACGAGCGATGCTGGAAATGCGCGCGGGACGAAGTAGCCGAGGAGCCACCCAGGCACAACGATCAGCAGCTCGAGCCGGGAATGCTCCTCGAGAACATTCTACTCTCGTCGACCGACGTCATAGGGTACGCTGGGTCGCCGTCCATTCGGATGATCTCGCAGGAGGCCGGTATGTGCCACGCCAAGAGGATGTCGTGTCTGCTCTTCGTCGCGTCCCTGTTCCTGGCGCTCGGCAGCCCCTCCGAGGTGCGAAGCCAGATCCCTGCCACCGGCGTGACGGTGTTCGAAGGCGCGCGGCTCATCGCGGGCGACGGCAGCGCGCCAATTGAAAACTCGGCATTCATCGTCGAGAACAACCAAATCACGCGGGTTGGCCGGCGGGGTGAGCTGCAGGTTCCGGGCGCGGCGCGCGTCGACCTGACGGGGAAAACCGTCATGCCGGCAATGGTCGATCTCCACGGCCACATCGGGTTCCAGAACGTCGCCGAGGGGACGATGTCGAAGGAGACGTTTACGCGCGAGAATCTCATCGATCATCTGCAGCGTCTGGCATACGCCGGGGTCGGCGCAGTCGTCGGCGTTGGCGACCTGGTCAACCGCTCAGATTTGCGCGGCGGCCGGACCACTTGGGGCGACGTGCCGCTGCGGGTGCGCGGAGAGATCGTCCCCAATGCCGCGCTGTTTCGCACGGCTGGCGCGGGAATGGCCTGGCCGGGCTCCGGCGCTCAAGGCCACCCTTCCCGAGTTGACGTGTCGTACCCGGTCGCAACGATCGAGGAGGCGCGAGCGGCCGTTCAGGACTATGTCCTCATGAAGCCCGAATTCATCAAGATCTGGGTGGACGACAGAGCCGGAACCAAGCAGACGCTCACGCCCGTTCTCTACCGGGCGATCCTCGACGAGGCGCACAAGTACAATGTGCCCGTCGCGGTCCATAACGTCACGTTGGCGAATGCCAAGGAGTTGATGCGAGCCGGCGTCGAAGGATGGCTTCACGTTCCGGTTCGCGGCGGCGAGACGGTGGACGAGGAACTGATCGCGATCGTCAAGAACCGAATAGCCAGCAACGATCGGCCGAACATCTGGATGACACCGTCTCTTATTACGGCCTGGATGGACACCCAAGGCGGGCGACGGCCGGCGTGGCTCGACGACCCGCTGCTCGGCGCGACCTATTCTCCCCAACATATCCAGGAGCACTGGGGCGACCCGCTGAAGAAGATGACGCCGGAGGAAGTCGCACGTGCCCGCCGGGCGTTCGAGTTGCAGGGACGCAATGCGATGAGGCTCAGAGCGGCCGGCATGCGGATCGTGACGGGGACCGACACCGGGCAAACGCGGTTCTGGATCGGCTTTTTCAACCATCTGGATTTGGAAAGCATGGTGGCGATGGGCATGGCGCCTTCCGAGGCGATTGTTGCGGCCACGCGCGATGCGGCCGCCATCGCGAAGGTCAATTCCGGAATGGTCGCGCCGGGCAAGAGCGCCGATTTCATCGTCCTCGATGCGAATCCCCTCGAGAACATTGCCAACACCCGACGGATCAACAAGGTCTACCTGCGGGGACAGGAAGTCCCTCGCGCCGCGTTCGCGGCCAGGTGGCGGGCGCAATTCCGCGCGGCCTCGGCGCGGTAGAGAGTCCGAGAAAATCAGGGCAGGACGAGCGATTCGCGTCGATCGGGCATCAACACGTCGGCAAGGAAGCGAACCTTTCCGCCGCGGCGCAGCCAAGGCTCACTTCCTGGCAAACCGTCGAGAATTCAGCGTGTGACGGCCTAGTCTATCGCGCCGGTGACATCCCTTTGTACGCAAGCTTCTGCAGTCCGGCGGTCGTCTGCGCGATATAGATATTGCCTTTCGAATCGGTGGCGATCTGGTGGCCGCCACCGAGCATGCCCGGCACCTTGATTGACCCCACAGGCTCGAGCGTCTTCCGGTCGACGACCACGATGTCGGCACCGTTTCCAACGTACAGAAACTGCTGTTCCCGGTCTGGGGACAACGCCAGGTCCCGCGCAAAAGGTGTGTCGGTCTTGACCAATTGTTTCACGAACTTTCCATCGGTCGCGAACGTTTGGACGCGCCGGTTCTCTCGGTCGGCCACATACACCATCCCGTCCTTGGCGACACGTATGGCGTGCACGATGCTGAAATTCTGAGGACCCGGACCCTCCGGGAAGCTCTTTGGGGTGACCACCTCACAATGGTCGTCATCCACTGGCTTGTTGGCGAATGCGCCCCACATCCGCTTGAACGCGCCGGTGTCGGCATTAAACACGGCAACACGATGATTGCCGTAACCGTCTGCCACGAACAACTCGTTGGTCCGCGGATACGCCCACATGTCCGCCGCCCGGTGCACATTCTGGGTGTCAGCATTACCCTTGCTTTGATTGCTGTGACCGAGCTGCATCACGAATTTGCCGTCCTGCGTGAACTTCAGCAGTTGGTCATCGGCAACGCGTTTGAGCCCGGGCAGGCCATTGGTGGGACAATTGTTCCCGCTCACCCACACGAAGCCCTTGTAGTCGACATGGATCCCGTGCTCCCGTTCGGGCCACTCATAACCGTTGCTCGCTCCGCCCCAGGCCTTGATGAAATTGCCCGCCGTGTCGAACACCATCACCGGCGGCGCGGCCATTGCGGCTTGGTCGGGCTTGAGCGTTCGCGGGCGATGCAGGACCCAGACGTTGTCCTGTGCGTCGATGGCGAAGCTCGACGGATCGCCGAGCTTCCATTTCGCGGGCACCTTGGGCCACGCGCGATCCACGTCGAACATGGGCAGGCTGCGCGTTTTGGCCTGGGCGGCCACAACCGCGCGAGACACCCAGCTCGCGTCGGCACCAGCGATGACGATCAGTCCTGCCAGGACGGCACGGCGAAGATCCGAGCGCTTCACGGCTCCCTCCTATTCTTTTTGGTGACCGGACACTGCTTGAAATGCATCCATCGATGCGCCAGCGCGTCGACCTACTTCGGACCCTTGGCAACTCCCTCCGCGGCCTTCTCTTCCGCGCGAGCCCCGAGAAGAATGCCCTGCATGGTGTCAAAATTTCCCTCGTGACACGCGAACTCATAGAGCTGGTCCGGCGTTGGTGTCAGACGAATGGCCGCCGTCCATGGCTTCGTCCATGTCGTCGGGTCGTCGACGGTAAACTCGTAGGCGATCGTGTCGGAGGCGACACGCGTGAAGCGTTCGATCAAATGCAGGTTTTCGGCGGATCCCATGAAGTTGCTTTGGGGCGAGAAGTTGGTCGTGTCCACGACCAGGGTGTTTCCTTCCCATCGGCCACGCGAGTCGCCGCTCCATCGCCGGAGGCGCGGGGGAAGATGGGGACGCCCGTCCAGCGGAACGATGCGCGCGTCGTGGATCGACTCCATCATCAGCACCACGTAGCCTGGAGCCTGCAGGATCGCGTAGCGGCCGAAATCCGGATCGGCGAAACGGCCGCCCACTCTCGGCACACCATACGTCACGCAACGCAGTGCATTGTTAAGATCTTCAGGACCCTCCGGGAGACGCGGCCGTGCCGCGTCGGCCTCGGTTTGCCGCCTCCGCGCCTGCGGCGTCAGCGGAGGTATCTTCCCGTCCGGAGGATCCGTAATCAGCGATGTTCGATTGTCGAAATCCTTCTTGAGCATCCCGCGGGAAGAATCCGTCGAATTTGGGTTGATGTACCGCTCTGGGTTGGCCAACGCGGCCAGGAAGATGTTGTCTCCGGCCGCGAAATCAGAATGCCCTTCGTCGAACAGCCGGTCGGCCCGGTTCTTCAGCTCGGCGACTTCCCCGTCGGTCAAGAACTGCCTGCCTTCGAGCGCCTTCGGTCGTTCAACGGGGGTCGAGCTGTTGTTCACCCACACCCCCTGCAGATCCGGCTGGCCGTACGGCGTGAGGGGCGGACGCCATGTCGTCGTCGCGGTGGTTTTCTTCGCCGGCTCTCTTGCCGCCCGCGCCTGCCCCGCGACCGACACCGGCACTGACAACGCGACCACGGTAACCAGGGCACTCATTGTTGACTGGGCAGATAGTAGCCGCAAACAATGCCGAGCGGCGGAAGCCGCGAAGGCACAGGTCGTGGGTGTGGGGCCCCACGACAAAGTAAATGTCGGGAGAACTCGATCGCTCATTTAATCTCCGTTCGCTACGACGGTTACTTCGGGGGGGAGCCCTTGGGAATTGGCGGCGGAAGCGGAGCCGGATCGATGTAGCCGCGTGTTCCGTCGGGCCGGATAGGGCCGGGACCGAAACCAAGGTGATCCCGGTCGACGTTGTTTTCGCTGCACGCGTACTCGTGAACTTCTTCGTCGGGTTGGCCCGCGATCCAGGTCCGCGCGTAGGTGAACGGGCGGGTGTAGAACTTCGGATCCTCGATGAGGGTCTCCACGTGAATATGGTCTGCGTCGGGTCTTGTCCAGCGCTCCACGACGTGCAGAGCATCGCTGTGCGGGTTGGCGTTCTCGTCGATCCAGACCTTCTCTTCCTTGAACCCGATCGAGTCGATCACCAGGCTGTCGCCTTCCCAGCGGCCGATCTCCTCACCAAAGAAAGACGGATCGGGATCGTCCGAATGCTTGCGCGAGGCGTCCACCGGGATCAGCCGATAGTAGCTGTACCAATACAGAAACGCGATCTTCCTGGCGCCTTGCAGCACTTCGAACGGCAACCCGCTCGCATTGTGCCGGGGGATTCCGCCGATGATGCACAGGCTCTCGGGGTCGATCGTGGCCGTCAGGTTGTGATGCAGTGCCGCCTCCCCCGCCGGCGTCAGCGGCAGTTTGAACCCGGGAAGGTCCTTGCCAATGTTTCCGCCGGGCACCGTATCGCGGGTGCCCTTCCAGTACCCACTCAGATCAGGATGGCCGTCGGATGTTCGCGGAGTCGGCCTTGGCGTTGCGGACTTCGTGTCGACTGCCGTCAGGCTGCTGCCTCCTTGCGCGAAGGACGGACCCGGAGAGAGCGCCGGTGATCCGAAGACGGTTGCCGCGATCAGCCACTGACAGACGCGGGTCACTGTGGACCTCCGTCGTCTGCAGAGCCGCCGGACACGATCCGTCCGTCGGGCAATGTCACGCGCCTGGCATCCATCAGCCGCGATCCATCCTTGGCGCGATAGCCGTCGACGATGAGCGTGTCGCCGATCTTGATGTTGCCGCGCTTGAAGCCGCGGCGCGACAGCGCGCCTGGAGACCCTCCTTCGCAGATCCACTCCTCGACGGTTGCGTTGTCGTTTTTCACGCTGAGGTGGAAGTACGAATGCGGATTCGTCCATTCGATCTCGGTGAGCGCACCCGTAATCCGGATGGCCTGCTTCGCGTCGAACTCCGCCGCAAATGAATGATGTGCGACGAGCGGCGTTCCCGCCGCCAGGGTGCCTACGATCGCCCAGAGCGCGAGTCTGACTTTCATATCAACCGTGCCCTCCTGCTACTGACGCCTGTCGTCCTTCCCCTTCTCGAACGCGATCCCGGAACCCTGACACACGGCGCCTGACCCTCGTGCCGAGATCATACTATCGGCAAAACGGATAGGCTGCCGACATTAAAGTCCAACGACCTTGACAAGCTGCTGCCGCCACTCTATCGTCGCGACAATCTGAGGGTTTGACATGGCAGAGAGCTGGCATCTCAGCGGAAAAGTCCTCGTCGCGTGCAACTGCGATTGGGGCTGTCCCTGCAACTTCAATGCGCGACCGACCACCGGAAAATGCGAAGGGGGCTGGACGTGGCACATCGACGAGGGCTCCTATGGCGACATCAAGCTGCATGGGCTGAGCTTCTCCGTTTACGTCAACTGGCCCGGCGCAATCCATGAGGGCAACGGCGAGGCCCTTGTCCTGATCGATTCTCGCGCAGATGCTGCGCAGCGCACGGCGATTGAAGTCCTTCTCGGAGGCACGGCCGGGGGGCCGTGGGGAGTCCTCGGCTGGACGTGGCCGAAGGTGCACGGGCCCTACGCCGCCTCGTACGATCTCGCTTTCGACGGCGTCAAGACGCGCCTCAGATGCGGTGAGTACGTCGAGGTCGAATGCGGCCCGATCCGAAATCAAGTAACGGGCGCCGAATCGTATCCCGGCGTGATCCTCCCGGAGGGAATCATCTTCAAGCACGGCGATCTCGGCGCGACGACTCGCTTCCGGGTCTCGAACGGTATCGAGTACGATCATTCAGGTCAGTACATGGCGGTCGGGCCGTTCGAGTACGCGTGGCCGTGAGCGGACTCGGCGATGTTCGACCGTGATGTCCCCTCGATTTGTCTCAGCCTGCCTCGCACCCTGTTTTCTGCCTCGGCCCAAAGTCAACTCGATAGCCGCGGTGCTCAGGACGACGCGTGCCGCCGCGTGAGAAGAGTCACGGCCGGAGGCACCCGGAAGCGCACTGTTCCAACCCCTGTTGCCACAAAGAGATGGCGGCCGCTTTCAACGACGTGACCAGCGGCGAAGCGTTGGCCGAATTCCGATGGAACAATCACCGCCCCGGCGAAGGGCAACCGCACCTGGCCGCCGTGCGTATGGCCAACCAGGGTGAGTGTAACTCGGTCCGGGACGAGGGGGAAGATGTCGGGATTGTGCGTCAACAAGAGAACCGGCGTGCTACCGTCGGCGACTGCCGCCAGTGCGGCGGACAGATCACGCCGACCGGTCCACAGGTCGCTGATGCCTGCGACCCACAGCAGGCCGGCCGGCGTGTCGAGGCGGATGGCTGTGTCCTCAACGACGTGGATGCCGATTGTTTCGAGTGCCTGCCGCACGCGATCGTGGTCGAACCAGCCGTCGTGGTTGCCGAGAACGGCGACGACTCCACCCGGCGCGGGGAGTCGCGTCAACTCGATCACGATCTCTTCAGGCGGAACGAGGCGCCCACCGAGCACACCTTGAATGACAAGGTCGCCCAGAATACAGATGACGTCGGGCGGCGCCGCATTGGTGCGATCGACCGTCGAGTGGAGCTTGGCCATCCCGTTGAACGGAGATCCAACGTGCAGATCGGCGAGCACCGCGACACGCAAGGATCGTTCGCCAGGCCACCCCAGGCTCAGCTCGTGTTCTGCGACGGTGAGGCTCGCCGGTTCGAGCCAGAACGCCCATAGGCCCAACGGGACGACGACACATCCGACGAACCCTGTCGTCCAGGCCCACACTCGTCGACGCAATTGTGACCGCAATGGTTGCCGCCTAACGATGCGGCGCTCGGCCGAGAGTCGCGCGGGATGGCTTTCGCGCTTAAGCGGTGTCGCGCAGAAACATGCTCGGTCGTCTAAGCTACTAGCAGAACCAGGAAACCAATCCGTACGCCGTTATGTGGAACGCGGATGTGGCTGACGCCCGCTAACGCAAAGAAGCTGGTGGAGTGGATGTGTGCGACCGTTTGCACGTATCCGGCGGCAGTGGGATGTATCCCACATCGCCAGATCTTGGGCGTTGGGTGAGCCGTCAAACGCACAAAGAAAGCCCGGGAGGCGTGCCT
>QHWL01000092.1:0-1843 GCA_003222555.1 Acidobacteriota bacterium
CGCGACCTCGGGGCGACGATCGCGAGCGGCAGTCACGGCTGCCGAGGAATGGCGATTGTGCCGTGCTCGATGAAGACGCTGGCGGGCGTGGCGCACGGCTTGTCGCGCAATCTCGTCGAACGCGCCGCCGACGTCATGCTCAAGGAGCAGCGGCGTCTCGTCATCGTCCCGCGCGAGACGCCGATGAGCCTGCCGCAGCTGCGCAACATGGTGCTGTGCGCCGAGGCGGGCGCGATGATCCTGCCGGCGATGCCCGCCTTCTACCAGCAGCCGAAGACGATCGACGATCTCGCAGACTTCATCGCCGGAAAGATTCTGAGCGCGCTCGGCTTCGACCACGACCTTTATCAGCCCTGGACCGGTCGGGTAGGTGCAAGTTCAAGTCCTTAGGCCTTGGTCCTTGGTCCTTCGTCCGTCCTTTGAAGAGAGCAATTGGATTGGACGGATGATTCGAAGGCTCCAAGCTACACTTAAGGTGTAGGGACCAAGAACGAAGGACCAAGGACCACGTGATCTCTTCGTCCCTCTCCAAAACCCCCGATCGCATCGCGCGGATGTTCGATGCGATTGCCACCCGATACGACTTCCTCAATCATCTGCTGAGTATTGGCATCGATCGCCGCTGGCGGCGCCGCGCGATTCGATCGCTTTCGCTCACGGGGCGGGAGCGGGTCCTCGACATCTGCACCGGGACGGGCGATCTCGCTATCGCTGCGCGCACGGCGCGGCCCCCGGCGGCGCGCGTAGTCGGCGTCGATTTCGCCGCCGCCATGCTGCGCGTGGGTCACGAGAAGCTTCGGCGCGAACAGCTCACCGACACAATCGCGCTCGTGCGCGGGGACGCGACGTCCATTCCCGCCGCGGACGCCTCCGTCGACGCGGTGACGATGGCATTCGGCATCCGAAATGTCGAGAATACCAACGCGGCATGCGACGAGATTTACCGTGTGTTGAAACGGAGCGGGCGGCTGGCCATTCTCGAGTTCTCGATTCCGACCACTCCCGGCCTGCGCGCGGCGTACTTGTGGTACTTCAATCAGATACTGCCGCGGATCGGCCGGCTCGTGTCGCGTCATCACGCCGCCTACGGCTACCTCCCGGCGTCGGTCGGCGCGTTTGCTTCTCCGGTTGAGTTTGTGACGGTTCTGCGACAGAGTGGATTCATCGACATTTCCGCCGTCCCGCTTACGATGGGAATCGTCTTCTTGTATACCGCTCGTCGCAGTGCGTAGTGCGGGTCGAGGCCCGATGCGATGCTCTTTACAGACTTTTGCGGCTCAGACCGCCGAGCTCACACTGATATAATCTTCTAACCTACTGATGTACTTTGACTTCGAAGATTATCGGCCGGATATCTCTCCGGTGGGCCGGGCGATCTCCTGGCGCGAGGGAGTGCTCCTTTCGATCATCGTCCACTTGGCGGTGCTCGTCTTCATGCTCGCGGCGCCCCGACTGTTTCCCTACGATGCAAATGCCGCCCGTGCCCGGGCATTGTTGCTGCAGCAGCAGGCCGAGCAAACGCCGCGGTTCGTGTTTGTGCAGCCCCGCCTCGATCTTCCCGCGCCGAAGCCACCCCCGCGAGCCGAAGACTCCGACCAGGATCGCCTCAGGCGATCGCCGGAACAGTTGAATCCGACAAACCCGTTGCCGTTCTCACGCGGCAACACGCCGGAACGCGTCGAGGAAGTGCCACAGGAGATGCCGCGAGGGCAGGGGCCCGCGCCCGAGCCCGCCGCCGGACAGCAGGCGGAGAACAACCCGCCTCCAGAGACCGCCAAGACGCAGCTGCCGGCGCCCAAGCTGCCGGCGCCGCAGGACGGCGCCAATGGCCGTGCCCCGACGT
>QHWL01000092.1:1934-10854 GCA_003222555.1 Acidobacteriota bacterium
GAGTTCGGCCCCTGGATCAGGCGGTTCATCGCGCAAGTTAAGCGGAACTGGTTCATTCCCTATGCGGCGATGTCGATGAAAGGACACGTCGTCATTACGTTCAACGTGCACAAGGACGGATCGATTACCGATCTCACGGTCGTCGGGCCCTGTCCGATCGACTCGTTCAACAACGCGGCGTTCGGCGCGCTCGCCGCCTCCAACCCGACCCAGCCGCTGCCGCCCGAGTATCCGTCGGAGAAAGCGTTCTTCACCGTCACGTTCTTCTACAACGAAACACCGCCTTGACAATTTACAATTTACAATTAGCTTAATTCTTGATTGTAAATTGGTGTTCCGTCAGTGTTGACGCGGTCTCAGCAGCTCGGCCTCCTCATTCTTCTGTTCGCGTTCATCGTTTACGTGTTCGTGCGCTTGCAGTAGGTCGGGTTGCAGCGGCTTCGCAATTTGCGATTTACGATTCGGAATTGGGAATTAATTCTCAATTGTAAATTGCTGTTCTGTCGATCCATGCCCAGCCCCCTCGTCCTCGCGATTCTCGGGCCCACCGCGACCGGCAAGAGCGCGCTGGCGCTCGCCGTCGCAGAGCGGCACAACGGTGAGATCGTCAATTGCGACTCGACAGCCGTGTACCGCGGTTTCGATATCGGCACCGAGAAGATGCCGATGGCCGGGCGGCGGGGCATCCCCCATCATCTCATCGACATCGCCGAGCCGGCCGAGGAGTACACGGCGGCCGACTATGCACGCGACGCGGCGGCGGCCATTCGCGACATTCATGGTCGCGGCCGCCTCCCGGTGATCGTGGGCGGAACCGGGTTTTACTATCGCGCGCTCACGCGCGGCCTGTTTCCCGGACCGGGTCGCGACGCCGCCTTGCGGCGACGTCTCGAGACGATTGCCGGGCGGCGCGGCGTTGCAGCACTGCACCGCATGCTGCTCCGCGTCGACCGAGCGTCGGCGGCGCGCATCCAGCCGCGCGATGTGAAGCGCATCGTCCGTGCGCTCGAAGTGTTCTTTCTCACGGGCCGGCCGCTTACCGCGCACTTCGCCCAGACGCGCTCACCGATTCCCGACGTGGACGTCATGGCCATCGCGCTGCGATTGCCAGCCGCCGAGACCTCCGAGCGCGTGACGCGCCGAGTCGACGAGCAGTTCAACCGCGGTCTGCTCGACGAGATCCGGACACTGCTCGCTCGCGGGATTTCAGAAGATGCGCGGCCGTTCGGCGGGCTCGTGTACCGACAGGCGCTCGAACATCTGCACGGCGTCCGCGACGAGGCGTCGACGCGCGCGTTGATCGCGCAGGAGAACCGCCGGTATGCGCGCCGGCAGTTGATCTGGTTTCGCAAAGAGCCTAATCTACTCTGGTTTGACGGACCCGGCGAGTCTCCAACCACGATCGCGGCGGCGAACCATCTGTTCGACCAGCGGCTTCAAGACGTCTCGCATCGGTAACGCGGCGTGACCACGCCATTCACCAGGGCCATCCTCATCGTGCTCGATAGCGTCGGGGTCGGCGAGTTGCCGGATGCGCCGTCGTACGGAGACGAGGGCAGCAACACCCTCGGAAACATCGCGCGCCGGATGACGCTTCAGGTGCCGACGCTTCGCGCCCTAGGGCTCGATCGGATCGCCGCGCTTGGCGGCGGTCCGCCCAACGGCGCGCCCGCTGGGGCGATTGGACGCATGGCCGAAGCCTCGCCTGGAAAGGATTCCGTGACCGGCCATTGGGAGTTGATGGGCATCGTCCTCGATCGCCCCTTTCCCGTCTTTCCCTTCGGGTTTGCGCCAGAGATCATCGGTGAGTTCTCTCGCCAGACCGCAGGTGGCGTGCTGGGCAACAAGGCGGCCTCTGGCACGCAAATTCTCGACGAGCTCGGATCCGAGCACATGCGCACCGGCACGCTCATCGTGTACACATCGGCTGACAGCGTCTTCCAGATCGCGGCGCACGAAGACGTCGTGCCCCTGCCCGAGCTGTATCGTGCGTGCGAGATCGCGTATACACTCGTCGGAGAAGGACTCGGCGTCGGCAGGGTGATCGCCCGGCCGTTTGTCGGCGCGCCCGGACGTTTCAAGCGCACCGCGAATCGCCGCGACTACGCGCTGCCGCCCGCCGGCGAGACACTGCTCGATCGGGTGAAGTCTGCCCGGTTGCCGGTCGTCGCCGTGGGCAAGATCGAAGATCTGTTTGCGGGCCGGGGCATCACTCGCGCTCTCCATACCGCGAACGACGACGAGGGAATGGATTACGTCGAGCGCGAGATGAGCGCCATCGCCGGCGGTCTCATCTTCGCGAACCTCGTCGACTTCGACACTGTGTACGGCCACCGCAACGACGTGGAAGGCTACGGCCGGAACCTCGAGCGGTTCGACGCGCGGCTCTCGGACGTTCTGCCGCGGCTGCGCGCGGACGACTTGCTGATCATCACCGCCGATCACGGCAACGATCCGTCGACGCCGAGCACGGATCACTCGCGGGAGTACGTTCCCCTGCTGGCGGTCGGCAGGCACGTGCGGGCCGGCGTCGACCTTGGCACGCGCCGCACGTTTGCCGACGTGGGTCAGACCCTGGCCGACCTGTTCGGCGTCGCTCCGCTCGCGCACGGCAACAGCTTTCTCTCCGACATCATCCTGTGACGATCCGCGAGCAACTCGAAACGCGCGAGCGCGAGATTCTGGCGCCGCAGGCGGCCAAGAGCGCCGATTCACGCGGCCGTCTGCGCGCAGAAGCCGAGGACGACGTGCGGCCGGCGTTCCAGCGCGATCGCGATCGCATCATCCACAGCAAGGCGTTCCGGCGTTTGAAACACAAGACGCAGGTCTTTTTCTCGCCGACCGGCGATCACTATCGCACCAGGTTGACGCACACGCTCGAGGTGTCGCAGATCGCGCGAACCATCGCGAAAGTGCTTCGACTGCACGAGGAGCTCACCGAAGCGATCGCTCTCGGCCACGACCTCGGGCACACGCCGTTCGGCCATGCAGGCGAGCGGGTGATCGATCGGCTGACGCCGGGCGGATTCAACCATTACGAGCAGAGCCTCCGCATCATCGACGTCCTCGAAAACGACGGCCGCGGCCTCAACCTCACGTGGGAAGTGCGCGACGGGATCGCGAAGCATTCCAAAGGGCGGTCCGGCGCGCCGGTGGGGATGGCCGACGCGCTGCGTGCGAGCACGCTCGAAGGGCAGATCATCCGCATCGCGGATCTCATCGCGTACGTGAATCACGATATCGACGATGCCACGCGCGCCGGGTTGCTGAGCGCCGGGGATCTGCCCAAGGAGCCGGTACAGATTCTCGGCGGTTCGTCGTCGGCGCGAATCGCCACGCTCGTCAAGGACGTGGTCACCGAGACGATGGCTGGCGATCTGGCCGAGATTCGGATGAGCGACCGGGTGCTGAGTGCCGTGCTCGCGCTGCGCGGCTTCTTGTTCGATGCGGTGTACGAAAATACCCTCGCGACGGCCGAGTTCAAGAAGGCTTCCGACATTCTGAGCGGTCTCTGGGACAAAGTGCGCGACCGCGCCGACGAGTTCCTCGATCGGCGCACGATCGAACAGGAGGGGCTCGACGCCGCGACGCGCGACTTCCTCGCCGGCATGACCGACCGGTACGCCGTCCGCCTCTTCGAACAATTCTTCATCCCGAAACCGTGGGCCGACTGATGCGCCTCTTCCGCTTGTTGCGCGGCACCCTTGAGGAGAGTGGGGGCGTGCGCATTTGGTTTGTGAAGGCCGCGGATGGCCGTGAATTGTCTGCCCCCTGAACAGATGGTATATTGAGCGGTTCAATGCTGCTGAACCTGAGCCAGATTCATTCGGCGCACGAGCGCTACGAGAGGATTTACAGCCAGGACGCCTTCGCGGGCGGTGACGATGCGGTGAAAGTTGCCGCGCCGGTGGCGCTCGCGTTCGATATCTTCAAGGACAAGGCACAGTTCCGCCTCGTGGGGCACGTCCAGACGGCGCTCGAACTGCCATGCGACCGATGTCTCGAGCCCTTCATCTGGCCCGTCGACGCGGAGTTCGATTTGCGCTATCAGCCGCGCGCAGACAACACCGGCGAGGGAGAACGCGAGATCGAGGAAGATGATCTGTCCACGGCGTTTTACGAGCGGCAGACGATCGACCTGCAGCAGCTGATGCGAGAGCAGTTTTATCTTTCGTTGCCGATGAAGCCGCTCTGCCGCGACGATTGCCGGGGCTTGTGTCCGGTGTGCGGCACGGACCTCAATCGCGACTCGTGTGGCTGCACGCGGGAATGGGAAGATCCGAGGCTCGCGGCCCTAAAACAGTTAAAGAGCGTTCACCACAAAGGACGCTAAGGACACAACGGGTCAAACCTGTAAGATAAAAGCTTTGTGTCCTTTGTGCCCTTCGTGACAGCTAGCGCAGCGTAAGAGAATCGCACCATGCCGAATCCCAAAAGACGACATTCGAAGACCCGGACGGCCAAACGTCGGACCCACGACGCGCTGAAGGCGGCCGGGCTCAGCGAATGCCCTCATTGCCACGAACCGAAGCCACCTCACCGCGTGTGCCCGAATTGCGGCTATTACCGCGGCCGCCAGGCAAGGGCTGTTGACGAGGAATAGGCCCGGAGGTTCTAGGTTCAGATTTCAGGTTCAGGGTTCGGTCGAACGCAAGAACCGTGAACCATGAACCGTGAACCCCGGAACAGCAATGATCCACATTGCAGTCGATGCCATGGGCGGCGACTACGCCCCTCGCCACGTCGTCGACGGGGCCGCTCGCGGCGGTGCGCCATTTCGATCTGGCGTGCTGCTCGTCGGTCCGACGTCGATCCTCGCGTCCGAGCTCGCGCGGCACGCCGACGTCGACACACGCCGCGTGCGCATCGTCGAGGCTGACGAGGTCGTGACGATGGAGTTCCGAGTACGGCGGCGCGCCGCTGCTCGGAGTCGCCAGCGTCACCATCGTCGGGCACGGCCGTTCGAGCGCCAAGGCCGTGCGGAACGCGATCGCCATGGCCTACGGATTCGCCGCCCGCGGTTTCATCAAGCGCCTCGAGCAAGAGATCGGCGCCGTCTCCGTCCCTGTCAGCGCCTGCGGCCCGAGCGAGGCGCCAGCGGGGAGCCCGGCGAAGCCGGGCCGCCGAGCGTGAGTTAGCGCCTGCGGCCCGAGCGAGGCGCCAGCGGGAAGCCCGGGGAAGCGGGGCCGCCGAGCGTGAGTCAGCGCCTGCGGCCCGTGCGAGGCGCCAGCGGGAAGCCCGGCGAAGCCGGGCCGCCGAGCGTGAGTCATTGATCGCCTTCATCTTTCCTGGACAAGGCTCGCAGAAAGTCGGCATGGGCAGGGCGCTGGCCGAGGCCTTTCCGATTTGCGGCGAGACGTTCGCCGAGGCGGACGCGGCGCTGGGCGTGTCGTTGAGCCGCCTCTGTTTTGAAGGACCCGAAGACGAGCTCGCGCTGACCGAAAACACGCAGCCGGCGATTCTTACCGTGAGCGTCGCGGCCTTTCGGCTGCTCGCGTCGCGCGGGCTGGAGCCCTCCTTCGTTGCCGGTCACAGCCTGGGCGAGTACTCGGCCAATGTGGCGGCAGGAACGTTCTCTTTTTCCGATGCCCTCCGCATCGTGCGGCGTCGCGGCCGTTTCATGCAGGAGGCGGTGCCGGCCGGCGCGGGAGCGATGTCGGCGATTCTGGGACTCGATCCTGAAACCGTTGCGCTGGCCTGCGAGGAAGGGGCGCAGGGCGACGTCGTCAGCCTGGCCAACATGAACGGCGCGCGACAAGTGGTGATCGCCGGCGCGCGCGATGCTGTGGTCCGCGCGGGCGATCGGGCGAAGGCGCTGGGCGCGAAGCGCGTGATACCGCTGCCTGTCAGTGCACCGTTTCATTGCGCGCTGATGATGCCCGCCCAGGAGCAGCTCGCTCCGGAGTTGCGCGCACTCGATGCCCACGACCCGCACGTGCCGATCGTGGCCAACGTTGACGCCGAGCCAAAGTGCCGCGCACGAGCGGCCATCGAGGCATTGGTTGCGCAAGTGTCGGCGCCGGTGCGATGGGAGGCGGTGGTGCAGCGCCTTGCGTCTGAGGGCGTCACAACGTATGTTGAGGTGGGTCCCGGCACCGTACTGAGTGGACTGGTCAGAAAAATTCACCGCGAGGCGACGGTTGCAAGCGTAGGCAGCCCGGACGATCTCGCGGCGATCGAACCGATGCTCCGATGACCCAGGTAGGCCGAACGTGTAGGGAGCGCAGACCTGAATGGAGGCCGGACCGCATTAGGTCCCGGCGATCGGTCGGCAAGTGGCGGACTCATCAGGCCCGCCCTCCGTGCGGATGCTGATCGGTCGGCGGACCTCACCAGGCCGCGTCACGTATGGATGATGTTTGATCTCTCTGGCCGCGTCGCGCTCGTGACCGGCGCCTCGCGCGGAATCGGGCGGGCCGTCGCCGCGAGGCTCGCAGGGCAGGGCGCGACGGTTGTCGCCGCGGCGCGCGGCGATCACGCGGCCGAAACCGTCGCCGCGGTGACCGCGGCTGGCGGCCAGGCCGAAGCGGTGAGCCTCGAGATGACCGACGAGGCGGCGGTGCAGCGCCTGCCGGGGGACATCGTCGAGCGACACGGCCGTCTGGACATCGTGGTCAGCAACGCGGGCATCGCGCGCGACCAGTTGCTGATGCGCATGAAGCGGGAAGACTGGGACGCCGTGATCGCGACCAATCTGACGGCGACGTTCAGCCTCGCGCAGGCGGCGATGCGGCCGATGCTCAAACAGCGAGGCGGGCGCATCATCGCTGTGAGCTCGGTGGTGGGCCAGATGGGCAATGCCGGCCAAACCAACTACGCGGCCTCGAAGGCTGGGTTGATTGGTTTCGTCAAAGCCCTGGCGCGCGAGGTGGCGTCGCGGGGTATCACCGTGAACGTGATTGCTCCCGGGTTGATCGACACCGACATGACGCGCGCGATCAACGAGAAGACGCAGGTCGACTGGGCGACGCAGATCCCGCTCGGCCGCCTCGGCACCGTCGACGATGTGGCTGCCGCGGCGTGCTTCCTTGCGTCAGACGAGGCATCGTATATTACAGGGCACGTTCTGGCTGTGAACGGCGGGATGTACATGTAGGAGGATGGAATGGCCGTAGCCGACAAAGTGAAAAGCATCATCGTGGAGCAGCTTGGAGTCGACGAAGAGGAAGTGACGCCGGATGCGTCGTTTGTCGACGACCTGGGCGCCGACTCGCTCGACACCGTCGAGCTCGTGATGGCGTTCGAGGAGGAGTTCGGGATCGAGATTCCCGACGAGGATGCCGAGAAGATCACCCGAGTCAAGGAAGCGGTCGAGTACATCGACTCGCACGCGAAAACCAAGAAGTAGGCGGCGCTCAGGAACAGACCCCGGGGCAGAAAACAAGCATGGTGAACAGGCGAGTTGTCGTCACAGGCATCGGCCTGGTGTCGTCACTCGGGATCGGCACCGAGGCGAACTGGGAGGCGCTGTGCGCCGCCAGGAGCGGCATCGGGACGATCACCAAGTTCGACGCGTCGGAATTCGCGACCCGCATCGCGGGCGAGGTCAAGGGCTTCGACCCGCTCCGGTTCATCGAGAAAAAAGACGTCAAGAAGATGGACGTCTTCATCCAGTATGCGATTGCGGCGTCGCAGTTCGCCATCGACGACGCCGGCCTCGAGATCACCCCAGAGTTGCAGCCGCGCACCGGCGTGTTCATCGCCTCTGGGATCGGCGGGTTCACGACGATCGAGCGCGAGCACAAGGCGCTCCTCGAAGGTGGCCCCCGCAAGATCTCTCCTTTTTTCATTCCGTCGGCCATCATCAACCTGGCGGCCGGCCAGGTGTCGATTCGCTTTGGAGCGAAAGGCCCCAACTCCTCGACGTGTACGGCGTGCTCCGCGTCGGCACATGCCATCGGCGATGCCTACGAGATCATCCGTCGCGGTGCTGCCGACGTGATGATTGCCGGCGGATCGGAAGCTGCCATCACGCCGATGGGCGTCGGCGGGTTCGGCGCTCTTCGCGCGCTGTCGACCAGAAACGACGATCCGGAGCGGGCGAGCCGGCCCTTCGACAAAGATCGCGACGGCTTCATCGTGGGCGAAGGATCGGGCGTCGTCATTCTCGAAGAACACGAAAGGGCTCTCACGCGTGGCGCGCGCGTTTATGCGGAGCTGGTCGGTTACGGCATGTCGGCGGATGCCTATCACATTACCGCGCCGTCAGAAGACGGCGATGGGCCGTTCCGCGTGATGCAGGCGGCGCTCGAGAGCGCCGGCGTCGAGCCCGGGCAGGTCGACTACATCAACGCCCACGGCACTTCGACGCCGCACGGCGACAAGGTCGAGACCCTCGCCATCACGCGCTGCTTCGGCGAGCACGCGAAGAAGCTCGCTGTCTCGTCGACCAAATCGATGACCGGGCATCTCCTCGGCGCGGCCGGCGGGCTGGAGGCGGGCATCACCGTGCTGGCCGTGTACCATCGGGTCGCGCCGCCGACCGTCAATCTGGATTGTCCCGGCGAGGGGTGCGATCTCGATTACGTGCCGAATACGAAGCGGGCGCTCGCGATCGAGTACGCCCTGTCGAACTCGTTCGGGTTCGGCGGGACGAATGCGGCCCTCCTGTTCAAGCGCTATCACGAGTGATCACTAAGCGGAGAGTCGCGACAAACAATGCCGAGCGGCGTAAGCCGCGAAGGCACAGGCGCCGGACGGTGCCCCCGGGAGCCGTTGTGAAAGCGGACAGTCGATCGACACAAAGCCGAGCCGCGACAAGCGGCGAAGGCACAGGCGCTGGGGGTGGGGCCCCAGCGCAAAGTAATAAATGAAAATCGCCGTCTGCATCAAACAGGTACCCACGCGCGAGTGGCAGCCGCGCCTCAACGAAGCCAGAATCTGGATTCGCGAGCAGGACACCAGCTACGAATTGAACGAG
>QHWL01000672.1 GCA_003222555.1 Acidobacteriota bacterium
GTGGGAAGTGGCGGAAACCAAAGTCGACACGCTCATGTCGCGCGCGCGCGAAGCCGGGCACCCGCTGCAGGCGACCATCGAAGACGCGTGAAGTGATTCAGGCTCGTGTTTTCACCAGCTCTTGAAATCGTTCTCAACATCGCGTTCCGCGAAGCGGTCTCGCGGCGGCACGCCTATCTCACGCTCGAGCACCTCCTCTACGCCCTCGCGCACGATCCTGACGGCGAGCGAATCCTCGCGGCGTGCGGCGCCGACCTGCCGGCGCTGCGGCGCGCGCTCGGCACGTACCTCGACGAATCGATCGAGCGCCAGCGACGCGGGACGGAGCGGGAACCTGAGCAGACGATGGCATTTCGCCGCGTCCTGCAGACCGCGATTCTGCACATCCAGAGCGCACAACGGGACGAAGCGAACGCGGGCGACGTCCTCGCGGCGATTCTCCAGCAGCCGAAGAGCGATGCCGCACAGCTCCTGGCCGGCCAAGGCATCACGGAAGACGCCGCTTGCCACCGCCGGGGCTGCGTCTCCCGCCGACCTGTCGACGGGCGGCGAAGCCGGCGCGGCCCCCGTGCCGGCCGATGCGCTCCTGGCGTACTGCGTGAACCTGACCGAACGGGCGCGTCAGGGGCTGCTCGATCCGCTGATCGGACGCACCGAGGAGCTCCAACGGACGATCGAAGTGCTCTGCCGCCGCCGCAAGAACAACCCCGTGTTCGTCGGCGATCCGGGCGTCGGGAAGACGGCCATGGCCGAGGGTCTCGCCGCGCGCCTGCTTCACGACGATGTGCAGGGCACGCTGAAGGATGCGGAAGTCTTTGCGCTCGATACCGGTGCGCTCCTGGCGGGCACGCGGTATCGCGGCGACTTCGAGGAGCGCTTCAAGGCGGTCGTCGCCGCGCTCGGGGTCCGGCCCAAGCCCATTCTCTTCATCGACGAAATGCACTCCACCGTCGGCGCCGGCGCCGTCACCGGCGGCACGATGGATCTGGCGACGCTGCTCAAACCACTCCTCACGGCGGGCGATCTTCGGGTGATCGGCTCGACGACGTTCGAGGACTTCAAGCACATCGAGAAGGACCGCGCGCTCGCCCGGCGCCTTCAGAAGATTGCCATCGAGGAGCCAACAATCGAGGAAACGGTGAAGATTCTCGCCGGCCTGCGGGGCCGATACGAAGAACATCACGGCCTCAGGTACACGGACGCGGCGCTCGAGGCGGCCGCCAAGCTGGCGTCGCGGCATCTTCGCGATTACCGGTTACCAGACAGCGCGATCGACCTCCTCGACGAAGCCGGAGCGGTCACGCGAATCCAGACACTCGCTGCAAACGCGGCAGACACCACCACTGTGAGCGCCGAACCTCCATCGGCTCCCACTGCTCCACCTGTGGTGGACGCACGGGAGATCGAGCGCGTCGCGGCGCGCGCTGCACGCATCCCCGATCAACAGGCGACGTCTTCAGATCGCGAACGCCTTCGGACGCTCGAGGAGTCGCTGCGGCGTGTCGTCTTCGGGCAGGACGAGGCGGTTCATGGCGTGGCGCAGGCGATCAAACGTTCACGCGCCGGTCTGGGCCAGCCGGATCGACCCGCAGGCTGCTTCCTTTTCACAGGGCCGACAGGCGTCGGCAAGACCGAGCTCGCCAAACAGCTCGCCATTCTGCTCGGCAACGAATTCATTCGCTTCGACATGAGCGAGTACATGGAGAAGCACGCGGTGGCGCGATTGATCGGAGCCCCGCCCGGATACGTCGGGTTCGAGCAGGGCGGCTTGCTCGTCGACGCCGTTCGAACTCACCCGTACAGCGTCGTACTGCTCGACGAGATCGAAAAAGCGCATCCGGACATCTACAACGTCCTGCTGCAGGTGATGGATCACGCGACGCTGACCGACAACACCGGACGGAAGGCCGACTTCCGCAACACCGTGCTCATCCTCACCTCCAACGCCGGCTCGCGCGAGATGAGCGCGCCGTCCATCGGGTTCGCCGATAATGACGAGACGCGTGGGCTCGCGGCGGCCGGTAAGGCGAAAACCGCGATCGAGCGAGTCTTCAGCCCGGAATTCCGCAACCGCCTCGACGCCATCGTCACGTTCAAGTCGCTGACGCACGAGGCGATGGAGACGATTGTCGACAAGTTCATCCTGCAGCTCGAGAGCCAGCTCTCCGACCGGCACGTCGCGATTACACTGACGCCGGCCGCGCGCACCTGGCTGGCGACCGCCGGGTACGACCGCGTGTTTGGCGCGCGCCCGCTCGCACGAGTCATTCAAAGGGAAGTGCGGGACGTGCTGACCGACCAGATTCTCTTCGGCGCGCTGGAACATGGCGGCACGGTCACGATTGACATTGCGGACAATCACCTGACTTTCGCCTACAACTCACGCCAGGGAGCGTGAGCCTCTTCCTGCCCCGCGCCGCTTACAGCTTTCACCGCGTCATCACGTCGGTCTCCCTCGTCGCGACCTGGTTGGCCGGTCGGCGGCTCTGTTATTTCTTCGCCTGCTTGGCGATCACTTGATCCTTGATCTTGTCGTACGTCGCGGCAGGAATGACCTTTTTGCTCACGAGCTGGTC
>QHWL01000093.1 GCA_003222555.1 Acidobacteriota bacterium
ACCTCGTGCGCTGGGCCATCGTCACGACCACTGCGTCGGGCCCGATCAACGCCACGTCGCCCAATCCTGTGACCAACGCCGAGTTCGCACAGTCGTTAGGATCCGCGCTCTACCGACCCGCCTTCGTGCCCGCGCCCGCATTCGCGTTGCGGTTCATGTTGGGAGAAATGGCCGACGCGCTGCTGCTCTCAGGTCAGCGCGCCGTGCCGGCAAAGGCACAGGCTCTTTGGTTCACGTTCCACTACCCACATCTCGACGATGCGCTGCGGGCGCTCTTCGGCGGCGCTGATTAGCTTAATGGTCCGGCCAAAGCCGGACACTACGTGCGGTGACGCCTCTTCTCACGAAGATCGCGAAGACACACGAAAGCCCGTACTTTAAAACACTTCGTGTAACTTCGTGCTCTTCGTGTCTTCGTGATGAGACGTACGCCGACACGACGTACTTATGAGTTTGAAATTTCAGATGAACGTGAGGGTCGCTTTGCGGAAATCGCCGCCGAGGATCGACTTCGAATCGGCGCCCAGCCACCCGTCGACGACCCGCGCGTAGACCGATCGGAAGTCGGTCTCGTAGTGGACGTCTCCCGCGTTGTTTTCGAGGGTCGGGTTGGCCGGATCCGTGTTGAGAACCGGCGCTGTGCCGTACAGCCCGCCGTTGACTCTGCCGCCCATGACCATCATGACCGAGGCCGCGCCGTGGTCGGTGCCTGCGCTGCCGTTCTCGCTGATGCGCCGGCCGAACTCGGAGAACGTCACGAGCATCGTGTCGTCGAGCAGCCCCTGGTTCTTGAGATCGTTGTAAAACGCGCCCAGGGCGTCGTTCAGCGTGGCCATCAGGTTGTAATAGCTGCCGTTGATCAGGTTGACGTTCTGCGCCGAGTGCGTGTCGAATCCGCCCGTCGTCACGTAAAACACTTTCGTGCCGATGGCCTTGGCCATCCCGCCCGCGACGGCCCTGAGCGCTTGCCCCAACCCGGTGTTCGGGTAGACGACCGACGGCGCGTAATTGGCGACCGCCGCGACCCGGTCGAGCGTCTCGAACGCGCCCTGCGAGCTGCCGTAGACAAAGGCGAGCGCCGGCCGGTCCACCGGCACGTGCGAGCAGATGCGCACCGCCGCCGCCTTCTCCACAGCGGCTTCGTTCCCAACGTTCGGGCTCGCGAACGCGTACGCCCTGACATCCGCGATCGCCGGTACGCCGACGGTAGCCGCCTGCAGCACGTGGGGCATGCTCCCAGTCGTATTCCAGCCAACGAGGGCATTGACGGGCGGCGGCACCGAATCGAGATAGCGGCCGAGCCAGCCGAGACCCTGTGAGTTGTTCGGGTCCGCTGTCGACCAGATGTCGGTGCCCTGGAAATGCGACCGGCTCTGATTGTTGTAGCCGGTGCGCTGAACGAGCGCGAGGCGTCCCTGATCGAAAATGGCCTTGAGGTCGGTGAGCCGAGGGTGCAGCCCGAGCGCGACGCGCGAGGAATCGCTTCCGATTTGCAGCACCCGGCCGGCGGGCACCGCGATCGTCGGACGCCGGCTGTAATAAGACGGGTCGTTATAGGGAACGAGCATGCTCAGGGAGTCGTTCCCCCCGCCCAGATACAGGACGACCAGGTTGCGAGTGTGCGCTCCCTGCGCGCGGGCGAGATCGCACAAAAAGTCGGGCGCGGCAAAAGTCACCGTGAACGCGGCGACACCGCCTCTGACGAACGTCCGGCGGGTGACTTTCATACGAACTGATACTCCGGGGAACCGGCAATGAGGTGTACGAGCCCCGCCGACTTGGCTTGTAGCTGCGCGTCGCTGCCGGTCCACGCACCGGTCGCGCGCACATAGTTGGCTAGCTCCGCGACGACCGCGTTGTCGAGTGTCGGTGTGGCGAGCGCGCCAAGCAAATGGGACAGCAGCGCCTCGGGCGTCTGCGCGTAGCCTTTCACCGACTTCGCCAGGTTGAACCGCTGATTCGCCGCCAGCGTCGCGGCGAAATTCATGCGCGCCAGCATCGCGCCGGTCGAAAACCAAGTCTGGCCCGCGTCCCAGCCCGCCACATCCGGCGGCTCGAAGAGGATCTGTCCCATGTTCCCCATCGCGGCGACCGCGCTGTTGAGCGAAAAGCCCGTCCAGCCGACGTCTTTGAGCGCCCGAACGACGAACTCCACGGGCCACGAATAGCGCGCGAAGTAAGCACGCGAGTCCAGGAACTGTGTCGACAGCAGCACCTCGCGCATCACCGTCTTCATGTCGTACCGGCTCTGCAGATACACCGTGGCGATGTGGTTCACGAATGCAGGATCCGGATCGCCCAGTTCGCTGACGAAGAACCGGTACAGTTTGGCGGCCAGATATCGCGCCGTGTTCCGACTGCCCGCGAGGGCGTTGATCAGGTCGATGCCGTCCTGCATTCCCTGACTGGCGGCGCGAGCGGGGATCGTGCGGCTGCCATCGCCGTAAATCGGGAAGCTGAACGTCTTGGCGGTCGTTTCGTGCTGGTCAGGGTTGTAATAGAACTCCTGATGCCGCGCGGTCGCGTTGACGGCGCCCGCGCCCTGAAGGTTCCATCCGCTGAACACACGCGCGCCGGCGTACACATCGGGCTCGGTGTAGTGACCGACGCCCATCGTGAACAACTCCATGATTTCGCGCGCGAAGTTCTCTTGCGGCTTCGCCTTCTTGTTGTCACGGCCGTCGAGCCAGACGAGCATCGCCGTGTCTGTGGCGATGTTCAAGAGGATGTCGCGGAAGTTGGCGAGCGCGTTGTCGCGCAGCATCTCGATCTGACCGCGGACGTGTCCGGGATCTTCCGAGGCCTTCGCGGCCATGTAGCGCGTGGCTTCGGGCGCTCCAAGCGCGCCGGCGATCTTGTTGTAACCGGTGGCGAAGTGGTTGTGCCAGAACAGCGTCATCTTTTCCTGCAGCGGACGATCGCTGTGGACCATGCGGAACAGCCACCGCTGGCGCGCATCGGCGATGTTCGACTGCGGAGAGAAAGGACCGTTCGAGGTGATGCCGACGTAGCCCGGCTTCCCGATGTGGCCGTCGACGGTGTCCGGCACCAGAGTGTAGTTGACGAGCGTGTCGACGGCCTGCACGAGGGACATCGCCCGATAGTTCTCGAGCTCGTCGGGACGCGCCCCGAAACCGGCTCGCCGCAGCAGGTGCTCGATTTGAAGGTCTGCGCTACGCGCCATCTGATGTCTGTCTGAATCGTAATGCCGGCCGGCCCCGCCGGAGGATCTTTTTTCCAATCACATGAGATCCTGGACTCCCAGCCGTTCACGATGCGCGCCCGAATGAGGGGGCAATTTCAGGCCGACCTGCAGGAGATCGAGTCTCGACGACTGGCGAAACTCGCAGCTCAATGCCAATTTCGTAACTCCCGGCACACAGCCGAACGCGGCCGAAAACGACGGCTCCATCTAACTGAGCAGTACCAAACTCAATCACTTTCCCCCAGCCGCACACAGGGCGAAAGTCTGCCGTAAGCGTTCAAAAGTGGACGTATCGCCGTGAGCCAAAGCTTTATCTTGTCTTTTGTTGCGTCCCTCAACCGGGCTATGGGATAGTGATACCGGCTGCTTACACGGAATTTTCACGAATTCTTGATGCGCCCCTTGACACTGATTGTGCGGCTGACGATCGCGGCGGCCGGCTGCCTCACGCCCTGGCTCCTGCTGGCCTCGGCGGTCGTCGACGCGCAGCCGCCGCACTGGACGCCGACGCGTTGGGGGGATGTCGTCTGCGATCCGCGTGTGCCGTCGCGCCGCGCCCTGTCCCGCATCGCTTTCCCGCCTGCAACGCGGCGCACCGTGTTGCGCGACGTTGCGGCGCTGGTGCACCGGAACGGCACGAAAGCGCTCAACGACGAGGACGACGAGGCCATTGGAAGAAGGCGGGCAGACGCCGACCGCGCTCGAGCCACTCGGTGTTCTGGTTTCTTCCCACTCCCCCCTCCACAACCCCTTGACGTTCTCCCCTCGGTCACCCCGAGGTCCGCCGGCCTTCAGCTGACCTGTCCTGAGTCATCGCACGCTGTTCTTGGATCCCGCGGCACCGTTCAGAAAGCAGACCGGCCGTATGCTCGCGTCCAAGGTGGCTCAGCCGTTTTTGGCTTCGTCAGAGTGAGGTGACCGATGCGAGTCGTTCTCGCAGACTTGAAATCGAACCGCGGGTTCGTCAGCAAGGACACCGTCGTCGGCGGCTACGGGTCGCGGCTCGACCCGTTTTCGCGGGTGACCGCGATCATTGCGCACGTGAAAAAGCAGTATCACGATGTGCCGAGCGTCCACATGGCCTACATCGAGGCCATCCTGGCGCGCGCGGGGCACGAGGTCGAGTGGACGCGAGGCGGCGATACCGTCGACGGGGACGTGGCGCTGGTGCTGTCGTCGCTGGTCGACCACAAGAACGAAACGGCCTGGGCCGATCGGATGCGCGCTCGCGGCACGAAGGTCGGCTTCATCGGCATCACCGCGTCGAAGATGCCCGATCTCTTCAGAGATCATGCCGACTTCATCCTGAATGGCGAGCCCGAAGCAGGCGTGATGCGGCTGGCCCGCGGCGAGATCCCGACCGGGATCGTCGTCAGCGAGCAAATCAACGATCTCGACTCGCTGCCGTTCCCGCGATGGGATCTGGTCGGCGATTGTTATGGTTCGAAGTACGGCATCAGATGGTCGTCGCGGCCCGTCGGCGGCGGGCTCCCTCTGCTGGCAAGCCGTGGATGCCCGGAATTCTGTACGTATTGCCCGCACCGGATTCTGGCGGGGTACCGTGCACGCTCGATCGCCAACATCGCAGACGAGATGGAGCGGCTGTGCGACCAGTACCACCGCCCGTACGTGATCTTCCGAGATCCGTTGTTCACGGAACAGCGCGAACGATGTCTCGAGCTCTGCGACGAGATTCAGGCGCGCGGCCTCACGCTGACCTTCGAGGCCGAAACGCGTCTCGACCGCCTCGACATCGAGCTGCTCGATCAACTGCACGCGGCCGGGTTCCGGGCCATGAGCTTCGGCGTGGAATCGCTGTCGCCCGCGACGCTCAAGAAATCGGGGCGGCGTCCGATCCCCGAAGCGCACCAGCGGCAGATCATCGATCACTGCCGCAAGCGCGGCATCGTCACCGCGGCCTTTTACGTGCTCGGGTTCCTTCAGGACGACTGGAACTCCATCGCCGCGACAATCGACTACGCGTCAGACCTGGGATCGACCTTCGCGCAGTTCAAGATCCTCACGCCCTACCCCGGCACGCCCATGTTCAAACAGATCGAGCCGCTGCTCACCGAGACCGATTGGGAGAAGTTTGACGGGTACACTCCGACCTTCGCGCATCCGAATCTCACGGGCCGCGAGCTCCGGTTCCTGCTCGGCGCGGCGTACACGCGCTTCTACATGCGCCCTTCGTATCTGGCAAACTTCCTGAAGATTCAGAACACGCCGGTCCGCGAGTGGGTGAGCCGGATGGATCGGCGCGTGAACGATCGTCATTCGCGCGAGGAGATCGCCGACATATCCCGCCCCGTCACATGCTGACGGCGATCTCGCGCTACGGGGCGCGAGTCCTGCGGGATACGGAACAGATCGTGGCGCGCTGCAAGGCGCGCGGCGAGTTCATTCAGGGACCTCACATCGTCGAGTTCGAGGACGCCTTCGCCCGCCGCGCGGGCGGCGGTCACGCGATCGCCGCGTCGTACGGCCGGATGGCCTTCTACTACATCCTCAAGGCGCTCGATCTGCCGCCCGGATCCGAAATCATTGTGCCGGCACTGACCTTCTGGGTCGTTCCCGATCTCGCGCGGGTCGCCGGCCTCAAAGTCGTCTTTGCGGATGTCGATCCTGCGACGTTCACGCTCGATCCCGGCGCGTTGGAGCGGGCGATTACGCCGGCCACGCGTGCGGTCGTCCCGACGCACCTCTACGGGCTGCCGTGCGACATGGGCGCGATCCTGAAGATCGCGGCGCGGCACAATCTGAAAGTGATCGAGGACTGTGCCCACGCGCTTGGAGCGACCGTCGCCGGCCAGGCGGTGGGCGCGCTGGGGGACGCCGGGTTCTTCAGTTTCCAGACGCTGAAGCCGCTCAACTGCTACGGCGGCGGCATGGCGCTCGTCCGAAACGCGACTCTCGCGAGTCGCGTGAGGGCTCTCGCGACGCAAGAGCCCTGGCCAAGCACCGAGCGCGTGAAGAACAGGCTGCTGGTCGGCCGTCTGCAGCGGATTTTCATCAAGCCGTGGGTGTTCACCATCAGCGCGTTCCCAATCCTTTGGGTCTCGTCGCTCGTCGGAGCCAACCCGGATGTGTACCTGTGGGAGAAGATCCGACCGCTCCACCCGCTGCCGGAGGAATACTGCGAGCGATTCCCGAACGTACAGGCTGCGCTCGGCCTCGCCGAGCTCGAGAAGCTCGACGAGTGGACCGACCGGACCAGGCGTCACGCACGCGTCATGGACCAGGCGCTGGGCGACCTGCCGGGCATTACCGTGCCGCAGGTCCCGCCTGGGCGAACGCACGTGTATTATCAGTACTGCGTGTACGGGCCGCAGCGCGACGAGCTGGTCGTGCGCTGCGTGCGCAAGGGCATCGACGTCGAAACGCTCCACGTCGATGTCTGCAGCGATTTGGATCTATTTGCCGGCGAGAGGGTTGAACCTCTCGGAACGCCTGGTGCCAGACGTGCGGCCGGCGCGATGCAAATTCCCGTATATTCGACGCTCAGCAACGAACAGGCGGCGCGCGTGGCGCGCGTCGTCCGCCGTGTCCTCGCGTCGTCCGGAACATCCGGTACGTAGTGTCCGGCTTTAGAGGTTGTGAACAAATCACGTTCAACGCAGAGACCGCGGAGGCCGCCGAGAAGAAATGTCTAAGGATTTCTCTGCGTGCTCTGCGAGCTCTGCGTTCAAACGTCGAATTTTTTCACAGGCTCTTTAGCCGGACTCGTGAGCCGTCGGGTGCTTCTCTATCTTCCCATCTTCATCTTCGCGATCCTCGAAGGCGAGATCTACTACAGCAAGGCTGCTCGATCGATATCCGTGGATGGCTCGCCACCGGAACCGTGTCAGCGCCCACGTGCATGCTCACGAAAGCGGAATCCTGCTCGTCAGCCGCTTCCTTCCTGGCCTTCGGACCGCCATTCCGATAGCGTGCGCCTACGCCGGTGTACGGGCGATCAAGTTCAGCGCGTTGAATCTGCTCAGCGCGCTCGCCTGGGCCGCATCGATCATGCTGTTCGTCAAGGCTGGAGCGACGACGCTGAGCGCGTTCGGGCTCCACCACTGGTGGGGGCCGTTCATACCGGCCGCGCTCATCATCGTGTTCTTCCGCTGGCTCGCCGGGCCGCCCAGACGGAAGAAGGCAACGTGATGTTCGAACGCAGAGCTCGCAGAGCATGCAGAGAAATTCTTGGGCATTTTCTTCTCGGCGGCCTCCGCGGTCTCTGCGTTGAACGTGATCTCTTTGGACCGATCAGGGTTGGAAGCCGACGCTGCGCCACAGCGGCGCGGGATCGAAAACCCGACCGTTCGTGATCACCCGGTAGATGCGCCTGGTGTTGCGAATGTCCTCCAACGGATTGCCGTCGAGAACGACCACGTCGCCTCGCTTTCCTTTTTCAAGCGTGCCGGCCTCGCCGTCTTTCTTCATCGCGCGCGCCGGCGCGATTGTCGCCGCCTGAAGGGCTTCGAGCGGCGAAAAGCCCGCCGTCACGTAGAGCTCAATTTCGCGATGCAAGCTGTACCCGGGAACCGCCTGGTCCGTGCCTGCCACGATCGGAATGCCGGCACGGTGGAGCGCGCCAACGTTGGCAATCCCTTCTGTGACACTCGTCCGCTGCCGCTCGGCGGCGTCCGGCTGAAGTCCCATGCCGTTGATCGGCATCGCCAGCTCCGGCGCCACTTTCACGACGCCTGGTTCGAATGTCGCAATCGGCACTGTGAACGGCCGCACCAGGAGCTCGTACAGCGCCAGCGTGGGGTCGATGACGGTGCCATGCTTCTTGAACAAATCGATGGCCGCTCGAGGATTCGCCCGCATGACGGCGTCGACGTACTGGCGGTGGTTGATCTGATCGAGCCCGGCCTCGACCGCCTCGACGGCGTTCATCCCGTTGGGGACATGTCCGGTCACGGTCAACTTGTGACGGTGCGCTTCGGCGGCGATCGCCCGCAACACCTCGGGTTTGATTGAACTGTAAATCTTGATTTGGTCGAAGCGCGCCGCGAGATACCGGTTGACCCAGCGGCGCCCTTCCTCGGGAGTCGCGGCGCGCGCCAGGCCGAAGCCGTTGGGTCCTTCGCCGTCGATGACGCCGGCCAGCAGCAGGCGCGGACCCACTCCCCTGCCTGCGGCCACCGCGTCGCGCACCTCGGCGATGAACTCGAGCTCGTTGCCGACGTCGCGCACGGTGGTGATTCCAGCGGCGAGGTAGAGGGGTCCCCATTCAACCTGCTCGAAATGGGCGTGCATGTCCCAGAGGCCGGGAATGACAAACTTGCCGGCTGCATCGACGACAATCGCGTCCGGCGGCACTGCCACTTCTCCGGCGGCTCCGACCGCATCGACGCGTCCATCTTTGATGAGCACCGTGCCATTCGCGAGGGTCGGTTTGCCCGACGTGTCGATGATCGAGCCCCCAGTGACGGCGATGGCGCGGTTCGAGCGAGGGCTCTCGGAGGTCGCGCCTGCCGAGAGCGCGGCCATCCCGTCGGCGGCCGCGAAGGCGACCAGTCGCGGGAGCGCCGGCGCCAGCTCGGGACGCGTGGCCTCGAAGTGATCGAACTCGGCGTCGACGCTGACGAGCGCCGCGAGCCGGCCGGTCTCGTCGCACCACAGCGACTCGCGTCCCCAGATCACGCCCTTGACGCTGTATCGATCGAGGGCAATCGATCGGCCGCCACTCTCGACGATGTCACGGCCGCGCGGTTCGATCTGCGCCACACCGTGGGGCAGCAGCGGAAGGGACGGCGGCCGGCCGTGCGCCGCCCAGAAACGCATCAACTGCATCTGCACCGAGGGAGGGGCATACCCCGCCATCGCGAACACAGAAGTCGGGATCGCCGTGTGAGTCGACAGGGCGCCATCGCGGATCGTCGCGGCGCCGTCGGTGACCGTCACCTCGACGTCGATGGCCGATGTTCGCGCCGACTTTCCTTTGATCGCAAAGTGGATGGGAGCCAGCGCCGCATCGAGCTGCAGAGTCGTGCTCAGCGGTACCGGGGTTCCTCGATCGGTGAAGGAGAAGGTGGACGTCAGCACTGACCCGGCGCCGTCAGGCTGAATCTCGTATCGCTCCTGGCCGATTGCCTGGCCGAACTTGAAGAGTGTGAACGCGCCCTCTTCGCGCGCGTTATCTTGCGCCGCGGCGGCGGGCGTGTGCCGCGGATGAAGTGCGAGGACGAGAAACAGCGCGGCCGCCGCCGCGGTGCGCGTTCCCAATCGCGAAGGCCTCGTCATCGTCGGCTCGAGCATCCCGAAGTTTTCAGGAGATCGCCCTCTCGGGCGAATCATCATCGCAATGGCGCGGCCGACGCTGTCGCCGTCGGCTTGGACGGCGGGCCCTTGCCGAGACTGAGGAGGTTCGCGAGGATTTGATACGCGCCGTCGGTGCCCGCCGGCAGCTGACGCCACAAATTGAGCCCGACGTACACCCAGCGGCCTTTCCCGAATGGCGCTTCGACGAGCGCACCACGCTTGACGCCCGGATTGTTCGGAAACGGATCCGACAGCTCGATCAGGTCGCGATAACGCGCATCCTTCTCGCCGAGGAAATAAAGGCCGCGCTCCTGCTTCCATCCCTTCCACGCGGCTTCGCGGATCTCATTCGGCTGATGGAAAACGGGATCGTCGGGAGCCAGCACGCGCACTGGCGCATTTTCGTCGGTTACGCGAATGCCGGATCCCGCGAAGGTACCGACCTGAGCGGGATACGGGCCGTACTGCGCCTCGTTGAACTCGAACTTGTTGTACTGGACGATCAGCGTGCCACCGTTCCGCACGTACTCCAGCAGCCGGCTGTTGTTCGCGCGGAGATCACCGCGACGTTCGTACGCCCGCACGCCCGTGACAATCGCATCGAAGCGGGACAAATCGCCCCACGCCAGGTCGTCGGAGCCGACCATCGCGACTTTGACGCCCAGCTGCTCGATCGCCGGCGGCACTTGATCCCCGACGCCCATCACGTAGCCGACGGTGAGGTTCGGCGCCGTCTTCACGTCGATGACCTTCACCGTCGTCCCCGCCTGGTCGTAAATGTGCTGCCGCCTGATGTGGGGGTACTCGATCACCTGATAGCCGCGGTCGAACGTCTGCCCGCCGGCGGACGCGACGGCACGCACGTGAAATTCACCCGGCGTCGTGTTCGGGGCGGGTTTGATCTGGAAGCGGACGGTCTGCGATTCGTCCTGCCGCGCGAACGTCAGTGTCTGGTTCGTGGGCAACGCGGTCCAACCAAGCGGCAGATCGAGCTTCACGGCGCTCACGGTGGCGCCCGGCGTGTCATTGACGACCGTGACGCGGATTTCGCGGGAAGCTGCCCCCGCCGGCTGCTGCGGCGCTCGAATCCGGGCGCTCGGCGTCGCGGCCTTCGCGGGCGCAGACGGGACGCGGACCGTCGCCACCGGAATGATCGCGATCTCCGGCGCCACACGCACCGACAACGCCGGCACGACGAGCAGCTCCGTACGCTTTTCGCCGCTGAAGATGTTGCCTTCGTAGCGATGTTGGACCGGTAAGCCGGCGATCACATCCTCGCCGCCCGGAAATCCCAGGGTCACCTGCACGTAAAACGGCGTCGGGCGGTAAGGCAGGCCAAATGGCGCGTCGGCGTCGAATGTATAGCGGCCTGCATCGCCCTCGCGATGCCAATACGGCTCGCTGACGCGTGCGTTGACGGGTATCTGGAGCGACGAATCGCAGCGCCCGACCTGATCCTTCTTGAACATCGACATCACGGGCCCTGCCGGCGGCGCGGCGCCTCGGCCGCCGCGACCTGCGCCCCCACCGCCGCCAGGCCCCCCGGCGGCGACCACCGGCGTCAGCGCGCACGCGGCGTCTCCCTCGAAGCCGTCGAACTTCACCTGCTTGACGGTGATGTCGGCGGCGCCATGGCTCGCGACGATGACGCCGATTTTCACCGCCTGGCCGGGAACGACAACGCCGTCGTCGGCCAGCGCTTCGATTCGAATCCCATTCGCGATGAGCGCGGCCTGCTGCAACTCGCGCTCTTTCTGCCGGAGCCGGGTGTCAATCTCGAATCGGGCGCTTTCGTCTATGGCCATCGACCTGAGCTGTCCACGGAGTATGCGGACGGCGCGCAAGCCTGCCACGATCGGCTGCAGTGTCGCTTCGTCGTTGACCGAGTCGTAGTTCCTTTGCGCGGTCTGAACGTGCACGGCAATCGCCGTCAGCCCGTCGAACAAGTCTTTCGGTCCGCGTGGACCGGCGAACTTCGCGAGCCCGGGGACGGTCGTATCGATGCCGTCGAACAACGACCGCTCGTCCCTGTCCATCGCTCCGGGAATCGTCGACTCGGCCAGCTGATAGACCGAGTTGGCAGGTCCGGGCAGCGCAAGCAGCTGCGCCTGCCCCTGGCACTTGTGCATACTGCGCGCTTCGGTGCCGATTTCCGAATAGGTCTTGCCAAGCAGCGAATCGAACAAAGCGAGGTCACAGCGCGTGATTCTCCCGGGTGGGGGCTGCTGATTTCCGCCTCCGCCGAACGCAGCGCGATAGTAGAACTTCTTCGGCTGCCATGGCCGCAGACCTTCTTTAATCTGCTCGGGGTACTTTGCCGGGTCGCCGGCCATCGTGAAGGCGTCGTGCGACAGCATCGCCGACGTCGCGTGGTGCAGCCCGCCGCCGGTGGCATTGGGGCTCATCGCGGTGACGACGTCCGGTCGAATCATCCGCATGAGGCGCACGTAGTCGCCGGTGATGTCGTCGCGGCCCCATTTCTCGAGCGTCTCATCCATGCTGAATGAGTAGCCGAAGTCCACCGCCCGCGTGAAATACTGCTCGGCGCCGTCGAAGCGGTGCAACGCGGCGAGCTCTTCGGTCCGCAGCACGCCCAGCGCCTCGAAGATCTCGCTGCCGATTTCGTTCTGGCCGCCGTTGCCGCGCGTCGCGGTCGCTAGCGTCGTGCGGTAACCCTGACCGCGGTTGAGCATCACGAACAGGCCGTTGTCCTCATCGTCGGGATGCGCCGTCGCCATCATGAAGATGCCCGTATTGCCCAGATGACGAAGCACGAGGCCGAGGGCACCGTGCCCCTGGTCTTCGTCGAGGGGGGCGACGCGCATCTGGGCGCGCGGAAGGAGCGACCAGACGGCCAGAGCACCGGCAAGCAGCGCGAGGCGACGAAGCCGGCTAGTCATGTGATCTTCCTCACGATGCTCAGAAACTCACCTTGAACCCCAGCTGGAACTGGCGCGCTTCGTAGACGTTCGTCACCGGAAACTCGCTCGGAATCGGCGCGACGGGATTCCCCAGCGTGTCAGTCGCGACAACCGAGTTGACGGCCCGGTTGTTCTTGCGGTTGAGCAGGTTCTTGAGCTCGGCAAACGCTTCGACGCGACGCGCGCCGGAGAGAGGCACAAACCGGGAGTAACGCAAATCGATGGTCGCAAACGCGCCCAGGGTGCCGCTGTTCCGGGCGACACTATTGGGCCGGTCCGCGTCGGTGACGCCGTCCAGATTGAGATCGCGGTTTGAGCGGATGTTGTACGGCAGCCCGCTGTTGGCCTGCACGACCACTCCGACCTGGTTGTTGTTGCCCAGCATGGCGCCCACGCCATTCCCGCTCCCTATCGGTGCGAACACGGTGCTCAGAACAAACGTGTGCGTCTGATTCCAGGCTGTGTAGCTGTAATCGCGCGTGGGATTCGAAGGATCGGAGATGCCCGATCGATCGATGCTCCCCACCACGTAGTCGCTGCCGATGACGCCGTTGTCCTTCGCTTTGGCCAGCGTGTAGAACGCGTTCATCAGAAACCCGTGGCTCTGGCGTTTGGTGACCGAGATCGTGAGCGCATTGTACTGAGCCCTGCCGATCGACTGGATCTGGCGAATCACGTCGAAATTCGGATCGGTCCGAGTGGACGGCGTGACGGTGCTCGAATAGATCGGACGGCCATCGGGCAGCGTCGC
Source organism: Acidobacteriota bacterium (assembly GCA_003222555.1). Lineage (GTDB taxonomy): Bacteria > Acidobacteriota > Vicinamibacteria > Vicinamibacterales > CAVVIG01 > JAHFUJ01. The sequence goes on from QHWL01000093.1 coordinate 13,133, forward strand.
GCCGGTTGGCATCGCATTGACGTTGAGTGCAAGCGGTAGATTCCGGCCCGTGGAGTTCACATATGCGGCCGCCACGCTCAGATCGTTACTGAGCGCGCGCTCCACCTGGAGGTTGCTGAGCCACGCGTACTGTGTGTTGAAATCGCTGGCCACGGTCAGGATACTCTTGGACGGAACGACTCCCGGCGGCAGGCTGCTGAGCGTCCCTGGAAACGCGGGGGCGCCAACCCCCGTCGGCGGCACGCTAACGGGAAGAAATCGCGGATTCCCGTTCTGAAGGCGCGCGTTCTCGTAAAACGCGCCAAGAGGCGTCTCGTACATCAACCCGGTCGAGGCGCGGACGACGGTCCGCGATTCTGGATCCAGAGACCACGCCACGCCGGCCCGTGGCGCCACGTTGTTCTTGTCGGTGCGGAAGCTTTGAGAGATGGCGAGTGGCGCAGTCGGATCGCCGGATGGCACTTTGAACAAATCGTAGCGGACACCGAAGAGGAGCTTGAACTGCGCCGAGAGCCGGAAGTCGTCCTGAGCAAAGAAGCTCCAGTATCGCTGGTCGTACGTCAGCGACCCATTGCCAACGTTTTGGTCGAACCTGGTATAGCCGAAGCGGTTGGTGCCGTTCTTCGCCGCCAGATACGACGCGACATCGGGAAAGGTATATAGAGCCGTGGTATCGGCGCCGCGCTCGTCGTGAATCAGCTCCACGTCAAGACCGACCTTCAGATCGTGTCGGCCGCGGATCCAGCTCGCGTTATCGACGACCTGCTCGTAACTCTCCAGAAACACCGGCGTGTTTGGCGCGTACCGGACGCCGTTGAAGCTCGCGACGCCTGGAATCGTCACACTCGGTCCAGGTCCAGCCGCCGCGCTCTGCACCAGCGGGTTGTTGCGCCGTCCGTACGCGAAGCGAAACTCGTTCAGCATCGCGTTGCCGATCGTGGTCGTTAATTGCACGCCGGCGTTGTCCATCCGGTCTTGGAAGTCGTACTGAGTCTCGCGAGTGGGCAAAAGGTTGCGATCGAAGCTGTTTTCTGGCGTCTGGTTGTTGAAGACCGACCAGCGCCCGGAGAATCGGTTGGCGCGGTTCATCTGGTAGTCGGCCTTGCCGACGAACATGTTCACCGTCTGGATCGCCGGAACAACGCCGTTGCCGAGCGCGCCCGACGACAGTCCCAGTGTCGTGGCCGTCGCGGGCGTGACGGTGATGACGCGATCCGCAGAGAGATCGTGTTTCAAGTACTCGTACCCGACGAAGAAGTGAAAGCGATCCCTGACAATCGGGCCGCCGAGGGTCCCTGCCACGTCGTCGACGTGCGTATCGGGCGTCGGCGCCGTGGCCGACAACGTGAACGGCCGCGCCGAAAAATCTTTCCGGCGAAAGCGATAGCTGCCGTCGCCATGAAGCTGGTTCGTGCCCGAGGGCGTGATGACGTTGTACACCATGCCCGTCGTCTGGCCGAACTCGGGCGCAAAGCCGCTCGAAGTGACCTTCACCTCCTGCACCATGATCTCGGATGGTTGAAACATCCGCAGCCCCGCGCGGTTTTTTTGCGTCGCGCTCGAACCGTCGATCTGGTAGTTGGTCCGCATCTGAGAGCCGTTGGCGTTCACGCGCGTCGCGCCGAACTCGACGTCTTCGTAGCCGGTGACGTTGGGCTGCAGGAGGCCAAAATTGAACGTATTGCGCGAGACGAGCGGAAGATTCTTGAACTCGGTGGTCGTAATCGTGCGGCCGAAGTCGATCTTGCCCGGTTCCGCGATCGGAGGTTCGGCCGACACTTGCACGACTTCCTGCACGCCACCGACGGGCAACTCGAAGTTCACCACGGCGGCCTGGCCCGCGCTGAGCGTCACGCCCGTGCGCTCGAGGCTCTTGAAACCGCTCAATTCGGCCTTGATCCGGTACGTGCCCAACCGAAGCAACGGCGCCCGATAGAGTCCGCTGTCGTTGCTCACCACAATGCGTTCGGTGCCGGTGGCGATGTTGGTCAACGTCACGGTCACACCGGGGAGCACGCCTCCGGACGTGTCGACAACGGTGCCTTCGATCGAACCGTCGGTGGCCTGAGACTGCGCGTATGCCGAACCTGCAAGCGCGAGGCTCAGCAAACCGGTGAGGAAAGCGCGGATCATGGTCGGACGACTCCTTTGAGGAACTTCGACCTGGGCTATTTCGGAGTATACAGGGGGTCGGGAGTCGTTTGCAGATTCTGCCAATTCCATTCGAGCCTCCGCCGCCTCAAATGGCAAAGACTGCAAACGACTCCCGACCCCCTTACCGCGCCAGAATCTCCTCGTAGTACGCCTCGTACATCGGCACAATCCTGCTGTCGCAGAATCGCTGACGCGCGGTCTGAAGCGCCGCCGCCGCGATGCGCTGCCTCAACGGCTCGTCGGTGAGCAGGCGCAGCGCCGATCGGGCCATGCCATCCAGATCGTCGGGAGCGTGCAGGAAGCCGCCCGCACCGTCCTCGACGACTTCCGGCAGCCCGCCTACGCGCGACGCCACGACCGGAACCTCGCACGCCATCGCCTCGAGCGCAGCGAGACCGAAGCTCTCCTGGGCCGACGGCAGCAAGAACACGTCAGACGCCGAAAGCAGCGGCGAAACCTGAT
>QHWL01000671.1:0-457 GCA_003222555.1 Acidobacteriota bacterium
ACTGGTTCCGCGCGCGCATGCTGGGCGGGCGCACGAATCACTGGGGCCGTATCTCCCTGCGCTTCGGTCCGGATGATTTCAAGCGCCGAAGCCTCGACGGCCTGGGCGACGACTGGCCCATCACCTACGACGATCTCAAGCCGTACTACGACAAGCTCGACAGACTCGTGGGTATTTTCGGATCGGTCGAGGGTCTGCCGAACGAACCCGATGGCATCTTTCAACCGCCGCCCAGCCCCCGTTGCTACGAGCTGCTGATCATGCAGGCCTGCGATCGGCTCCGGATTCGCTGTATCCCGTCGCGCATGTCGATTCTCACTCGTCCGCTGAACGGGCGGCCGGCCTGTCACTACTGCGGCCAGTGCGGGCGCGGCTGCGCCACGCACTCGAACTTTTCGTCGCCGTCGGTCCTGCTGCCGCCGGCGCTGGCAACCGGCCGGCTTCGGATCGTCGCGAA
>QHWL01000671.1:573-4505 GCA_003222555.1 Acidobacteriota bacterium
TCGCCGCGGTTCCCGAATGGACTCGCGAATTCGAGCGGCGCGGTGGGCCGCTTCCTGACCGATTCGACTGGCTTGACCGTCACGGGATACATCCCCCGGCTGGCGGAGGGCGTGCCGCACAACGAGGACGGGGTCGGCGGCATGCATCTCTACATGCCGTGGTGGCTCGACAACAAGGCGCTCGACTTCCCGCGCGGATATCACATCGAAATCAGCGGCGGCCGCCGTGCGCCGTCGTACGGCATCCTCGGCGGGATCGAGCGGGTCAACGGTGCCGGCGGGTACGGCAAACAACTGAAAGACGACTACCGAAAGTATTATGGGTCGACCGTCAGCTTCGCCGGTCGAGGCGAGATGGTTCCGAACGACGACAGCTACTGTGAGATCGACCCGGTCGTCGTCGACAAGTACGGGATTCCCGTGCTTCGCTTCCACTTCAAGTTCACGGAGCACGAGCGGCTGCAGGCGAAGCACATGCAGGAGACGTTCCGCGAAATCATCCACGAGATGGGCGGCACGCCGCTGACGCCGATGCCGGCCGCCGAAGAAGGATACGGGCTCGCGACCGGCGGCCGCATCATCCACGAAGTGGGCACGACGCGGATGGGCGACGACCCGAGGACGTCGGTCGTCAGCGGGCACTGTCAGGCACACGACGTGAAGAATGTGTTCATCGCCGACGGCGGCCCGTTCGTCTCGAATGCCGACAAGAACGTCACGTGGACGATCCTCGCGCTGTCGATGCGCACAAGCGAATACATCGTGCAAGCGCGCAATCAACGACTGCTATGAGCACGATCACACGACGAAGGGCCTTGAAGCTGTTCGCGGCTGCGCCCGCCGCGGCGGCGTTGGCCTGGACGCCGGCGGAGGCCGAACAGGCGCAGGGGCAGGCGCAGCAGATCCGGCGTGATGCCGCGAGACGCGGCGTGCCGTATCGGCCGAAGTTCTTCACCGCGCATGAATATGCGACCGTTGCGGTGCTTGTCGATATGATCATTCCAAGGGATGAACGGTCTGGCAGCGCGACCGACGCCGGCGTGCCCGAGTTCATGGATTTCATGATGATCGACGATGTCAAGCGTCAGACGGCGATGCGCGGCGGCCTGGCGCTCGTCGATCATTTGTGCGAGCAACGGTTCGACAAGCGCTTCCTCGACTGCGCCGATGCCGACCGGCGACAGCTGCTCGACGAGATTGCGTTTCCCGCGAGCGCACCACGGTCGCTCGATCACGCCGTCACCTTCTTCAGCAGCTTCCGCAATCTGACCGCCAGCGGCTTCTGGACCAGCAAGATGGGCGTCGCCGATTTGCAGTATCAGGGCAACACGTTCGTCGCCCAATGGCACGGGTGCCCCCCGCCGGCGATCGACAAGCTGAAGCTGGCAGACAAGTGAGAACAGCAGTGACGATGATTCGACCTGCCGTTGTCTGCTGCGCGATCGGCCTCGCCGGCTTCGCGCAGCCTCTCGGTTCCAATCCCCAATCTGCCGCGAAGTGGCAGGTCCTCTTCGACGGCACGTCGCTCGACGCGTGGCGCGGCTACAAAACAGACAAGGTGCCGCAGGGCTGGCACACGGTCGACGGCACGCTCGCCAAGGACGCGCCGACCGCCGACATCGTCTCGAAAGAGGAGTTCGGCGATTTCGAGCTCGAGCTCGAGTGGAAGATCGGCGAAGGCGGCAACAGCGGAATTTTCTATCGCGGGACCGAAGAGTACGACCACATCTACTGGAGCGGGCCGGAGTACCAACTCCTCGACGACGTGAAGGGCGCGGACAACAAGACGCGGCTCACGTGCGCGGGCGCGGCGTACGCCGTGTATCCATCGCCGGCCGGACATCTCAAACCTGTCGGCGAGTGGAACGCCACCCGCATCGTCACGAGGGGCCGCCACGTCGAGCACTGGCTCAACGGCTTCAAGCTGCTCGAGTACGAGCTCGGGAGCCCTGACTGGGAAGCCAGAGTGAAGGCGAGCAAGTTCGTGGCGTGGCCGAACTACGGCCGCGCGATGCGGGGGCACATCGCCCTGCAAGGCGACCACGCCGGCGCTCTCGCGTTTCGCAACATCCGCGTCCGCGCGCTCTAATCAGGGAAGGCGTACGGAGCGCAGAATTACGCGCACAGATTAGCTGGTCGAGGTCGCCGTGTTGAAGGTGATCCGCTCCTTCTGTCTGTATGCGAGACTCGCCATGTGCGCAGCCACCGCCGTGCGATAGCCGAGCTCCACCGGCGCATTCGGCTCTTTCCGTGAACGTACGCTCCGATACGAGGTGTCGCCATGGTGGTCTCCTTCAAGCGTGCCCCCAATCGCGGCTGGGACTGTGCCTATATTGTCAGAATAGAACGCGCAGCCCGAAGCGAATGGTCCGCTCGGTGGCGCCGATCGTCGAGGTGATCTGACCGAAGCGCGGGTTCCCGAACTCCCCGTTCGGTCTCTCGAACTGCGGGCGATCCGTGAGGTTGAACGCGTCGACGCGCAACTCGGCCTTGACATCGCCCCTGATCGTGAACCATTTCGCGAGCGCGGCGTCGAGGTTCACGAACCACGGGCCGTCCAGAAGGGCGTTGCGCTCGACGTTCCCGAACGTGTTGGGAGCCGGAAATGAGAAGACCGACGTGTCGAACCACAGGTTGCCCGGCCCGATGCCGCCGAGGATCGCCGGCGTGCCGCTCGCGTCGGGCCGTTGGGTATTGCCGGGGGCGCGCAGCGTGGCGGCATTCGCCGTGAAGTTGATCGGCTGGCCCGACTGCGCCGTGAAGACGCCCGCGATTTGCCAGCCGCCGATGATCCAGCTTGCCGGACCTGACTTGACCCACCGGCCATCGCGGCCGAACGGGAACAGGTACACGAAGCTTTGCGTGTAATTGTGCGTGCGGTCGTATTCGGCGCGACCGCGGCTCAGCGCGATATTGGCGGGCGTCGGGATGCCACCATTGGTGGTGCCCTGCCAGGAGTTGATGGATCGTCCCAGCGTGTAGGACGTGGTCAGCAGAAAGCCGTCCGTGAAGCGCTTGTCCAGCTTCGTCTGCAGTGAGTGATACGTCGTGTTCGAGCGCATCCATCCGGTCGTCTCCGCGGTTCGGCCGAAGGGCGCGAATTGCGGGCGGCCCGCATTGTCGGCCCCGACCACGAAGCCTGCGTTCAGGTCGATGTTGTTCACGATGTCGCCTCGGTTGCCGACGTACGCCACCTCGGCGGTCAGGCGGCCGGGCAGCTCGCGCTGGTACGCCACGTTCCACGACTGCAGGTTGCCTTCATGGAGGTCGGACGGAATCGCGAAGTAGCGCTGGTTCTGAAGGAGCGGCGTCCCGGCGGGAATGATCCCGTTTGATGGGATTTGCGTGAGGATCGGCGCGGGAAATCCGTCCACCATGTGCACCGGCGCGGAGGCGAAGGTGTTCGGCGCGTTGAAGTCGTTGTTCTGCTTGACCGGGAAGTTGAACGCGTAGCTGTTGTCGGGGAATGGAATCGTGCTGACGCCGTAGCCCGCGCGAACCACCGCGTTGTCGGTGAGCCGGTAGGAAAGACCCGTCCGAGGGGCGAAGTTCTTGAAGTACCGCTTCACGCCGAGGTTCGCCGGGACATCGCCGTAGCCGGCGACGCGCAGGGTGTTGGTGGCCGGATCGTAGTTCGAGAGCCCTCCCTGATCCACGAGGCCGATGAGCGGCGTGTAGTACTCGTGCCGCAGCCCGAGATCGATCGTCACCTTCGGCGTCACCTGCCACTTGTCGTGGACGAAGCTGAACACGGCCCAATGGCGGGTACCCGGATCGATGACGGTCAGGTCGCGGCCGACCCGGCTCGGCACGTCGAGGAGGAAGCTGGCAAATGCGTTGGCGAAGCCGTTCACCGCACGTGTATCCTCCGGGATCGCCGTCTGTTGACCGTTGAACTCGAAGCCGCCCCGCGGCCCGAGCCGGTCCTGCAC
>QHWL01000678.1 GCA_003222555.1 Acidobacteriota bacterium
AGTGGCTAACTGGCATCACGGCGGTCGCTGCCGAGTGGCTAACTGGCATCACGGCGGTCGCTGCCGCCTCGATGGCGCCGGCGAGGCAGGCTGCGGCCCAGCCCGGCACCGCGCGGCCCTATCGCATCGACACGCATCATCATCATTCTCAGGGCGGCCCTTGGACGCCGAGTCGGTCGATCGAGGCCATGGATCGCAGCGGTATCGCCGCCGCGATCTTGTCGCGGCCGGGCATCCCGGTATCTGAGCCTGAAAAGGCGAGGAAGCTCGCCCGCGACGGCAATGAGTTCGCAGCGCAGGTGGTACGCGATCATCCAGACCGGTTTGGCCTCTTCGCGACGCTCCCGTTGTTCGACGTGGAGGGCAGCCTCCGCGAGACCGCCTACGCCTTCGATGTCCTGAAAGCGGATGGTGTCTGTTTCGCCACCAGTTACGGCAACAGGTGGCCCGGCGATCCCGCATTTGCGCCAGTTTTGGACGAGCTCAATCGCCGCAAAGCCGTGGTTTTCATCCATCCGGCGGCGCCAGGGTATTACAACGCCGATTTCTCGCTGAAGATACAGCCCGCGGCGCTCGAATTCATGTTCGACAGCGCGCGGGCCATCGTGAGCCTGATTCTCAACGGCAGCCTCATGCGCTGCCCGGACATCCGCTTCATCTTTGGCCACGGCGGCGGCACCTTGCCGTTTCTTCATGAACGCCTGGATCATCTCATCGGCGAGGATCTTCCGACCGGCGGCGAATGGACGACTGGGGATAATCGTTACCGGTCAAAGTACGTGCCGAACGGGTTCGTCAACGAGATGAAAAAAGTCTATTTCGATATCGTGCGCGTCGCCAACCCCGCGAATTTCGCGTTGTTGAGGCAGGTCATGCCGCCGGGTCGGCTGCTCCTCGGCACAGACTACCCGATCGTCGCGACTTCTGAGACCGTGGGTCACCTCCCCGGGCTCCATTTGGACGGCGAAGTTCTTCGCGGAATCGAGCGCGACAACGCCCTGACGCTCTTCCCGCGGTTCAAGGCCTAGTCGCTGCAAAAGGGGTCGGACCCCTTTTTCTCGGAAGCGTCCCAGCGGAAAAGGGGTACGACCCCTTTTCTTGCGACCTGTGCCAGTTAAAGGAGATTTCGGTATGCGTGGAGTGACGAAGATCCTGACGGTGCTCACGTGGCTTGTGATCGTGCCAACGGTGGCGTTCGCCCAGGCGTCGATTACGGGCGTGGTCCAGGATACGTCCGGCGGCGTGGTGCCGGGCGTCACGGTCGAGGCGGCGAGCCAGGCTCTGATTGAGAAAGTTCGGTCGGTGGTGACCGACGGCTCCGGCCAGTACCGGATCGTCGACTTGCGGCCGGGCACCTATGCGGTCACGTTCACGCTTCCCGGGTTCAACACGGTTCGACGCGAAGGAATTGAGTTGACCGGATCATTTACGGCCACAGTGAACGTCGATCTGCGCCCAGGAGCCCTCGAAGAGACCGTGACGGTCACGGGTGAAGCTCCCATCGTCGACGTCCAGAGCGCGTCGCAAGAACGCGTGATCACCCACGAAGTCGGCGATGCCTTGCCGACAGCGCGGATGCAGTTCAGCTTTGCGGTCCTTATTCCAGGCGTTTCCGTGACTCCGTTCTCCAACGTCAGCGGAATGGGAAGCCAGGATGTCGGCGGATCGACGGGCGATCAGATCGTCACCTTGCGGATCCATGGCGGCAGGTCCGCTGACCAGCGGCTGATGGTGAACGGTCTCCCGGTCGGAAGAGTGGACATGCCGGAGTTGGGCGCCTACAGCCCCGATATGAGCGCCACGCAGGAAATACAAATCGAGACCGGCGGCTTCTCGGCCGAAACGGCCGTGGGTGGCATGCGCCTGTACATCGTTCCTCGAGATGGCGGTAACACCTTCAGCGGTACCGTGTTTGGCAGCTACGCGTCCGAGCAGCTCGCCAGCAGCAACTTGACGGACGACCTGAAGGCGCGCGGCCTCCTTCAAGCCAACTCCATCAAGCGCAACGGCGACTTCAACCCGGGATTCGGCGGCCCGATCAAGCGCGACAAGCTCTGGTTCTATGTGGCGGGCCGATACATGTTCTACGACAACTATGCGGCCGGGATGTTTGTCGATTCCACCAGGAACGACCCGAAGGTCTGGACGTTCAACCCCGATCGGAGTCGGCCGGGCCTCAACTCTCAACATGTGCAGGATGGGCAAGGCCGCCTCACCTGGCAGGCGACCCCCAAACACAACCTGGCGTTCTCTTACGTGGACGTGGGCAATTGCAAGTGCTCCTTCAATTTGAGCCCAACTGTCGCCGAGGCTTCACGGACGACGTGGCGTCTTCACCAAGTAACGGGCAACTGGACCGCGCCTCTCACCAACCGGCTGCTTTTCGAGGCGGCTTTGCTCGGAAATCTGAGCGAGCATCAGCAGCAGGGGTTCCAGCCGGACCTGAATCCGCTGAATATCTCCGTGACCGAGCAGTCGACCAATCTCAGTTACAAGGCCCCGGTTCCAGCGGGCAGCCCGAACGCGGGCAACTTCACCGATGGCAAGACCCACAAGACGTACTATCGATCCGCCCTTTCCTACATCACGGGCGCTCACGCCCTCAAAGTCGGGTTCAGCAATGGGACGGGGTTCAAAGACTCCTACAACTACGCGCTCAACGACCAGTTCCCTTACAGCTATCGGTTCAACCTCGGCGTGCCGAACCGGATCAATCTCTTCGCGAAGCCGTACCACGACTATTGGAATCTCGACGCCGACCTGGCCATCTACGCGCAGGACAAGTGGACGGTCGATCGCCTGACGCTCAACGGGGGCGTCCTCTACAGCTACTACAAGAGCAGTTTTTCGGAGAACCACTACCTGCCAACGGCGCTGCTTCCGAATCGCGACTTCGTCATCCCCGACACACCGCAGCTGGCGTGGAAAGACGTGACGCCCAGACTCGGCGCAGGCTTGGACCTCTTCGGAAACGGGAAGACCGCCGTCAAGGTGAGCTTCAACAAGTACCTGTACGGCGAGGCGATCGCCACGTTCTGGGGAACGCCCGCTCTCGATCTCGTCAACACCACGTTCCGCAGCTGGACGGACAGCAATCGCAATTTCGTGCCGGATTGCGATCTCGCCGCACCCGCGCAAAATGGGGAGTGTGGAGCGCTGGCGGATGCGAACTTCGGCAAAGCCATCAAGGCGACGACGTACGACCCGGACGTCAAGTTCGGCTGGGGTAAGCGTCCCTTCAACTGGGAGTTCTCGGCGGGAGTGCAGCACCAGCTTCTGCCGCGCGTGTCCGCTGAAGTCAGCTACTTCCGGCGGTGGTACGGCAACTTCGTGCTTGGCGGTGGCCGCGGCGGCGACACGCAACTGCTCGGTGCCGGCACGGCTTACGACAACCGGAACGTCGGGCCGTCCGACCTCGATCCGTTTTGCATCACAGTGCCGAACAGTCCCGGACTGCCCAACGGGGGCGGCAATCAGATCTGCGGGCTGTACGACCTGAATCCCGCGAAGTTCGGTGTACCGGCCAACAACTACGTCACCTCTTCGAGCAAGTACGGGAAGCAGATTGAACATTGGAACGGCGTCGACGTGACGCTCAACGCGCGGCTCGCACAGGGTGTCGTGCTCCAGGGTGGAGTGAGCACAGGACGCACGCTCAGCGACGTCTGCGAGATTGTGGCGAAGCTACCGGAGGTCTTCGTCACGCCGACGCTCACTCCCCAGCAGTACTGCCGCGTCCAGACGCCATTCCAGACACAGGCCAAGCTCCTCGGCTCGTATACGCTCCCGCGGGTGGATGTGCAGGTGAGCGGCACGTTCCAGAGCGTGCCCGGGCCTCAACTCTCGTCGAACCTCAACGTCCCCACCGCGGTGGTGGCGCAGTCGCTCGGCCGGCCGCTCTCGGGGGGTGCAGTGAATGCGACAGTGAACCTGATTCCGCCGGCGACGATGTATGGCGATCGGCTGAACCAGGTCGATCTGCGGCTCTCGAAGATGCTCAGGTTCCGCACCAAACGCACCGCGCTCAATTTCGATCTCTACAACGCGCTGAATGCCAGTCCCGTCTTGACCTACAGCAGCGCGTACGCCACTTTCCTGCAGCCGCAACAAGTGCTGGGTTCGCGCTTCGGCAAGGTCAGCGTCCAGTTCAACTTCTAACGCTGATGCCTATTTCTTCTCCTCTTTCTCTTTCGCCGCCGCCTTGATGACGCCAAGGTCCTCGGGATCGAGACACAGCGCTTCATGAATGACCGCATCAGGGGCCGCCCGTTTGATGAGGTACTTGGGCGTCGTCCACGGTCGGGTCAGCACCTTGGGATCGTCGACGGTCGCTTGGTATTCGAGGGTGTCGCCGTCTGCGAGGCCCCAGCGTTCCACCACGTGCAAGGCATCGGACGAAATGGTTCCTCCGCCCAAGTCGCCTGCCGGCCTGGTCCCGAGCTTTCCACTGTCCAGCCAGATTTTGCCGTTGAAACCCTTGACGTCGACGACCAGCGTATCTCCCTCCCGCCCACCGAGTCCCCAAAGTACGAAGGGACGATTGTCTTGGGGTGTGTGCTTCCGTCTGTGGGGATCGCGCGGTACCCAGCATAGGTGTACTCGACGAGCACATCCGTTTCCTTTGGCGCCTGAACAATTTGAAGCAGAAAGTAAAACGCGTTTCGAGGCGCAGCGAGAGACACGAGACCGATGTAGCGCGGAAAGCCATATGGTCCGCAATGGAGCCTCGGATCCTCGACGTACGCGAGTCCGTTCGATCTTTCCAACGCCCACGGCTGATAAGTCCGTGCAAGCTCCGCAAGAGCAGCCCCTCGTTCCTCAGAGGTGGGGGTTCGTGCAGCAGGGAGAGGCCCTCCCCACACTCCCGTCAGGTCCGGTTTCCCGTCCCAGGGCGTGTGCGGCACCGGCTTGGCCGGGGATGGCATCACCGTGGCCTGACCTCCGCCTCTTTGCTCGGCGGCAGCCGGGACCGACGCCGCGCGAGCGAAGAACACGAGCCCCAACAGGGCCGCACCGACCACCGCCACGGAGGCGCTGCACGACTTCTTCATTGTTGACACTCTCAGAAAGGCCCTACCACGGAGGTCACGGAGGTGAAACGGAGGTCACGGCGAACAAAAAA
>QHWL01000679.1:0-468 GCA_003222555.1 Acidobacteriota bacterium
GAGTCGGGTAGTCCGGGTGCGTCGTTACCAGCCCCACCAGCCCCACTAGCCCTACCTGCCTCACCTGACCATCTCTGACCAAGCAGAACTTATGCGAAAACTGTTTACCCCGCTTTCCCTCCTCGTCGCCCTGATGATCATCTACGCCCCGGTCATGATCGCCAGCGCGCCCTATGAGTCGACCATGGGGCTCGTGCAGAAGATTTTCTATTTCCACGTGCCCGCGTGGATGGCGATGTTCACGGCGGTGTTCGTCTGCGGAATTGCAAGCGTGGTGTACCTCTTCCGCGGAAAGCAGGCGGCGGATCGTGTAGCGGTTGCGGCCGGCGAGCTGACCGTGCTCTTCGGCGCGATCGGCCTGGTCACCGGGCCTCTCTGGGCCCGCAAAGCGTGGGGCGTCTGGTGGCAATGGGATGCGCGGCTCACGATGGCGCTGCTCCTGGAATTGATTTTCGTCGGATATCTCCT
>QHWL01000679.1:487-5269 GCA_003222555.1 Acidobacteriota bacterium
GTCCGGGCTCGGACAAGCTGGCGGCGGCGATGGCGATTTTCGGCATGGCCAACGTGCCATTCGTGTACGTTTCGGTGAACATCTGGCGCACCATTCATCCGCTGACGACCGTCGTGCCGACGCTCGGCACCAGCATGGGTCCTCGTGCTCTCGCCGCGTTCTGGTTCAGCGCGCTGTCATTCATGCTCCTTTTCGCGCTGCTGCTGACGTTGCGGGTTCACCTCGAGGAGCGGCGCGCCGAGCTCGATCGGCTCTATCTTGCGGAAGAGGAATGACGATGAGAATGCGACGCGTCTTGATTGCGATCGGCTCGATGGTACTGCTCGCCGCGCCGGTGCTTGCATTTCAGCCCTCGGCCGGGCAGGGCCAGTTCGTGCCAATCGACCAGCTGCCGCCCGCCGATCAGCTCCCGGCGGCGCCGCTCCTCATCACTGCTTACGCGTTCGTATGGGCGGTGTTGATGTTCTACCTGTGGTCGATCTGGCGGCGGCTCGGGAAGGTCGAGGTCGATATGCGCGCCCTCGAGCAGCGAAGCGCCAATCGAAATCGCGCGCGATGACGGCCGGGCACTTCATCTTCATCCCGGCGGTGCTGCTCGTCGGCGTGGTCGTCGGCTGGATTCTCGGATCGCGCGCGGCCCGCGACGCCTATGCGATGGAGCTCAAACGCAGGGAGGAGCGCGCTAAGAAGTAACAACACAGAATTTACAATTTACAATTTACAATTTACAAAGAGCAATTTACAATTTACAAAGAGAAGCTAAAAAATTCGAGCTCCTAGTTTGGCGTCCTTTTGTAAATTGTAAATTGTTCACCGTCCCACTCCGAGCCGCTGCGCCAGCACCTCCGGCAGGCCCGCCTTGAGCACCTTCGCTTGCGCGTCGTTGACGGCGTATTCGATCCGAAAGAGCTCGACTCGTCGTGCTCCAGTGTCGGCGATGGCGTACGCCGCCCGCGGGTCGCCGTCGCGAGGCTGGCCGACCGAGCCGGGGTTGACGAGATATTTCGCAGCCTCGCGCAGCGGCACTGGGGTGTCAGCCTCGCCGGCCGCGCGGAGGTCGTCGAATTTCCCTTCGGACAGCTGAAAGACAGCCGGGCAGTGGGTGTGACCGAAGAGGCAGAGCGCGCGCACCGACGCTTTCAGCGCGTGGACGGCGTCGAGCTCGTCGAAGATGTACGCGTCCTCGTCAAACGGCGATCCATGGCAGATCTCGATCGCGTCGTCGACCATCGTCGGCCCCTGAGGGAGCGACGCCAGCCAGTCGCGATGCGCCGGCGTCAGGACGCCGAGCGTCCATTGGACCGCGGCCTTCGCGACAGCGTTGAAGCCTTCGGCCTGCTCCAGTCCGCACGCCACTCTGTCGTGATTGCCGCGCACGATGGCCACCGGATTGAGGGCCTGGATGCGCGCGATGACGGCGTTGGGATCGGCGCCGTAGCCGACCAGATCGCCCAGGACGAGCGCGCGATCGTAGCCGCGCCAGGTTGCCTCGGCGAGGCAGGCGCCGAGCGCCTCGAGGTTCGCGTGGATATCGGTGAGGACGAGGTATCGCATCAATGCACGAGCGAAGAAATGCACAAATGCACGGATGCACGGATGCACACTTCGAAGCTCTGAGGCCCGCGCATTATCGCACTTTTACAGCTCCGCATTTCAGTGTTCGAGCCAATCCATCAGCTGTTCGACGAGCGCGTCGACGCTGGCGCGCCCGGCGTCGAGCCTGAGGTGCGCGTGCTCGTAGGCCGCGCGGCGGAGATGGAACAGGCGCTCGAACTCCGAGCGATCGGCGGCCAGCGGGCGCCGCCCGCCGGCCGGCAGACGCGCGATCACGCGATCGAAGGGAACATCGAGCCACACCGAAACCCCATCGCCGTTCATCGCAGCGCGGTTCTGCGGATCGACGAACGTGCCGCCACCCGTCGCCACGACAAGGTGTCGGGGGCCTACCTGCTCCAGCAACACCGCGCGCTCGGCGGCGCGGAAATACGGCTCGCCATGCTTTGCAAAAATGTCGGCGACCGTTTGATGTTCGCGTTGTTCGACGAGCTCGTCGATGTCGACCGCGCGCCAGTCGAGCCGCTTCGCCAGCGCGCGCGCAACGGTCGTCTTGCCGGCGGCCATGAAACCGATCAGATACACTTTGTCGGCTTTCACGCCACGAGCCGGTCCAGTGTGTCGAAGAAAGCGGGATAGGAAATACCCACGGAGTCCGCGCCGAGAATCCTGGAGGGCGACCGGCCCCCCAGCGCCGCAATCGCGAACGCCATCGCCATTCGGTGATCGCCGCGAGCATCGGCCGTGCCGCCTGACAGCAATCCCTCGTGGTGTGAGCTCGTCGACCTGTCCACCGAGTCGATCGACATGTGCCCGGCGCCCGCCGGAGGGCCGCCGACGACGAAGCCATCGGGCCGCTCGTCGGCGGCGATGCCCAGGCTGCGGAAGCCGGCGACCAGCGCCGCGATGCGATCGCTTTCCTTGACGCGGAGCTCGGCCGCGCCGCGGACGCTGACCTCGCCGCCGTGAGCGGCGAGCGCGGCGATGGCCGGCAGCTCATCGATGAGCCCCGGCACTTCCTCCGGCGAAATCTCGATCGTGCCGCGGCGATCGCTTTCGACGAGAATGGTGCCGCGCGGCTCTCCCGCCTCAACTCCGGTAATCTCGACCAGCACGCGCGCGCCAAACCGCCGAAGCACACCCACCAACGCCGTGCGTGTCGGGTTCAATCCGACGTCCTCGATCTCGACGCGCGAGCCGGGGAGCGCCGCCGCGGCGACCATCCAGAAGGCGGCGGAGGAAAAGTCGCCGGGAATGGACAAGCTTTGCGCCGTCAGCGCCTGACGTCCGGCAACCGAGACGGCGTCCCCACGGCGAGCGCCCGTTCGGTGTGATCGCGTGTCTGAGCTGGCTCGACGACGGTCGTGGATCCGTCCGCGTGAAGCCCGGCAAGCAGGACGGCGCTTTTCACTTGCGCGCTCGGCACCTCGAAACGATGGGTCGTTCCGTGCAGCGCCGCGCCGTGAATTGTCAGCGGCGCATGGCCATCGGTCGCCTCGACGCGGCCGCCCATACGTTCGAGAGGCTCTATGACGCGGCGCATCGGCCGCCGGGAAAGTGACGGGTCCCCGACTAGGCGGCTCACAAAGCCTTGCCCTGCCAGCAGACCGGTGAGCAGCCTCATCGTCGTCCCCGAATTTCCGGCGTCGAGCGGCTCGACCGGCGAACTGAAACGGCCCAAACCTCGTCCCATTAGAGTGATGACACCTGACGCGTCCTCGCCGGTCTCGATTCCCAGTCTGCGCAGGCAGGCGAGGGTCGCGTGACAATCGGCGCCGGGCGCGAAATTCGTCATGCGCGATCGCCCCTCGGCCAGGGCGGCGATGAGCGCATAGCGGTGCGATATGGACTTGTCGCCCGGGACGCGCACACGGCCCTGGACACGCCGGGCAGGGGAGACCGTGGCCACCAGGGTTGTGGACATCGTCGTCGATCTTACGTCACGCGGCTGCGGCTTGACGCATACTCACAGGGTCGCATACATTTTCGGTCGAGGATGCCGGCCGGAAATATCCACGACCTCTTTCCCGGCTCATGACGCCCAACGGTCACCAGGTCGTCCGCCTCGAGTTTACCAGCGCCTTCGAGATGCTCGACTTCGTTCACGTGGTCAGCGACCACCTGGCGGGCAGCGTCGGCTTCGACGAGGACTCGCGGCATTGGGTCTGCGTCGCCATCCGCGAGTCGGTCATCAACGCCATCAAGCACGGCAATCGCAACGATACGAGCAAGCACGTCTTCGTCGAATTCGAGACCGCGTCGCATGTCGAGGCGCCCAAGCTGATGATTCGCGTGCGGGACGAGGGCGAGGGCTTCGATCCGGAAACGATCGCCGATCCCCTCGCACCGGACAATCTGCTCAAATCGGGCGGGCGCGGCATTTTCCTCATCCGTAGTTTCATGGACGACGTCAGGGTGCAGCGCGCTCCGGAGGGCGGAATGGAAATCCGCATGACCAAGCGCGTGCAGCCGACCGGGGCGGCCGAGGATTCGGCCAAGATCTGAGTGCCGGGCGACCCGCTCTTCCTCACCACGGCGATCGAGGCCGTCGTGCGCGCCGGTGAGCTGCAGTTGGCGAGCCTGGGCCACGAGATTCGCGTCGACAAGAAAGGCACGATCGATCTCGTCACCGAAGTCGACCTGGCCGTCGAGCACATGTTCCGCGACCTCGTCGCGGACCGATTCCCCGATCATCAGGTGCTTGCCGAAGAGCTTGGCGGAAGCGCGGCGGCTCCGCCGGGGCCCTGCTGGGTTTTCGACCCGATTGACGGCACGACCAATTATGCACACGGGCTGCCGATCTTCTGCGCGTCGCTGGCGCTCGAGATCGACGGCGTCGCCCAGATTGCCGCAATCTACGATCCAAACCGCCGCGAGCTGTTCACGGCCGAGCGCGGCGGCGGTGCATTCCTGAACGGCCTGCCGCTCCGCGTCTCATCGGCGCGGACGCTGGTGGACGCGATGCTCGTCACCGGATTTCCTTACGATGTGCACGGCCGCATCGGCGAGATCGTCGGGCTGTTCGGCGCGTTCGTGAGCCGGGCCCGTGCGGTGCGGAGGCTCGGCTCGGCCGCGATCGACTTGTGTTACGTGGCGGCGGGACGCCTCGACGGGTTCTGGGAAAGCGACCTCAAGCCGTGGGATATCGCCGGCGGCGCGCTCGTCGTGGCCGAGGCGGGCGGGCGCGTCACCAACATGGAAGGCGCGCCCTTCACCTCGCGGGGCCGG
>QHWL01000680.1 GCA_003222555.1 Acidobacteriota bacterium
CAGCCCGAAGTTCGACGTTTTCGGCAGCGATGTCTGGGGCAAGCTGGGCGTCACCGTCAATGGCAGCGTGTTCGATACCGACGGCTTTCCCATCGTCGCGCCGAGCGAGCACGGGATCGTCGACAACAACGCGACGGTGAAGTTCCACAACTTCGATGTCAAACTCGACTACAGTGCGACGGATCGGGTGAAGGCGTTCTTCCGGACGGGCTATTTCAGCGAGAATCGCGGCAACGGGAAAATCGGAGAGGTGAACGACACGCGCTGGAAGTCGGCGAGCGGTGGTGCGCGGATCCGGATGCCGGACGAGAGCGATCTGCAGGCGAGCCTCTTCACCGACTTCGAGAAGTTCCACAGCACGTTTCTGGCGGTGACGGCGCCGTCGGCAACCGTCGCCGCGCGAAGCATCGTCCGGTTGACGGTCGATCAACACGTGCCGACCAACGCCGTCGGCAGCATGGTGCAGTGGAGCAAAGCGATCGGCGGATCGAACTACTTCAGTGCGGGCACCGACTTCCGCTGGGTCGACGGCGACAGTCAGGAGGGCGCCTACAACGCCGCGCCAGGCCCGGTCACACCGCCCACGCAGCAGGCGGTGCTGGCGCTCCAGCGCGTGTCTGGAGGGACGCAGCGAATCGTCGGCGCGTACCTGCAAGACATCCTGACGCCGATCCCGAAGCTGACGGTGACGCTCAGCGCGCGCGTCGACGAGTGGCGGAACTACGCTGCCCATAATCTGGAAACCGCGGTGATTGCCGGAACGGCAACCAACAACAAGCCCTCGCTGCCCGACCGCGACGACAGCGTTGTCAGCCCGCGCGCCGCTGCCCGTTATCAGATTACGAACTGGCTCAGCGCGTGGGGCGATATTGGCAAGGGATTCCGTGCGCCGACGCTCAACGAGTTGTATCGCCAATTCAGGGTCGGCACGGTGCTCACGCTCGCCAACGATCAGCTGGGGCCCGAGCGTCTGGTCGGGGGCGAAGCCGGCATCAGCCTCGCGCCAGTTCGCGATCTGACCATCCGCACAACCTGGTTCGATAACCGCGTGACCAGTCCCGTCTCGAACGTTACGCTCACCCAATCTGGCGCGAACGTCACGCAGCAGCGGCAGAATCTCGGCGGGACACGCATCTGGGGCGTGCAGACCGACGCGGAGTACCGCCTCGGTTCGTTCTGGAGGTTCTCAGGCGGCTATCTCTACAACCAGGCCAAGGTGACCGATGGCGGCGTCGCGAACGCGTCTCTCGTCGGCAAGTTCCTGGCGCAGGTGCCAGCCCACCGCGGATCGGCCCACGTCGCGTATGCGGATTCGAAGTTCGTCAACGTCGCACTCGGCGTACAGTTGGTCGGCAGGCAGTTCGACGACGATCTGAACTCGCGAGTGGTACCGGCCGCGGCGCTGAGCGACGCGGGGTACGTGGCGTCCACCGATCCCGGGCTTCCGAGGTACGTCGTGGTCGATCTCTCGGCACAGCGGTCCATCGGACCGAACCTCGAGGTCTTCTTCGGCGTGGAGAATGTCTTCGACCGGCAGTATTTCGTCGGCACGCTGCCCACGACGATCGGGACGCCGCGTCTTGTCAACGGAGGCGTTCGGCTCCGCTGGAGCGGTCGGTAAGGACCAACGTGGTTGATCGACGTAGCGTCCGGCTTTAGCGTTTTTCGACGTGGTGTCCGGCTTTCGCGTTTTTCGACGTAGTGTCCGGCTAAAGCCGGACACTACGTACGAGGTCGACCAGGCGGATCACTTCTTCCATTCTTGATCTTCGTGGTTGCATTTTTCCGTGAGCTCTGCGAGCTCTGCGTTCAAACGTCGCATTTTTCACAGGCTTTAGTGCCCACGTGCCAGGTTTAATCCCACCGGCTTTCAGCCGGTTAGTTTTCAGCTGGTCCGATCTGATCGGCCGCGTCGAGCAGGCGAGCACGTGGGCATAGCGGGAACCACGATCGTAACTATGAACAAACTAGAGCAACCAAAGCGGGTTGAAGCCGGCGGCGACACTGGCACGGCGCGCCTCGTCGCTCATGCGAGGCGCAAGAACGCAACCGACGGCGAGCACGGTGACCAGCGCGAGGAGAATCGGTACCGTGAAGTGTCCGGTCACGAAATCGACGAGATCGAAAAACCACATGCCGGTTTTAGGGGCCGGATCTAACTCCAGACCGTCGCCACGCCGGCGAACCCGCGGATCCGTGCATCACGGGTCACGATCGCCACCCGCTGGTCCAGGGCGGTAGCCACAATCAGCCGATCTGCGGGGTCGCCAGGGAACGCGGACGGCAAGCCGGCGGCGCCGCTGGCGATTGCCGGCGAAATCGGCATGAGCTCGACTCGTGGCAGCGCCAGCGCCTGCTTCATCCACTCGAGCGGTTCGCGATCGAGCTCGAGTCGTCGCTTCACGACCAGCATCGCGACTTCCCAGAGGCTGATGGCGCACACGCCCACCGCGGCGGCGCCGTCGATGGTGTGGCGCGCCACGGCCGGCAGGCGCCCGGAACCGGCCGCCCACCAGATCCACGCGTGGGTATCGAGCACAATCACCGCTCGGTCTCCCAGGCGTCGCCGATGGGAGACACCAGATCACCCTCCCGCCGGATGCTGCCGGCAAGACCTCGTGGCGGTGTGACCGGCGTCACCTGCGCGACGGGCCGCCCGCGTTTGGTGACGATCAGCGTCTCGCCCGTAGCGGCCACCTCGTCGAGTAGTGCCAGGCAGGCCGTTTTGAACCGCCCAGCGGGGATCGTACGCGTCCGCCTCTTCATGGTCACATGACCATGGTCTCATAACCGTCAGGACCCTGCAACTCCACCGAGCGCCAGCCCTTGGGTGACGATTTGGGCGGCGGATCGGCCGCGCCTCCATCGTCGGAGCGACAAAAATCCTTTCATTTCTTCCATTCTTGAGTCTTCTCGTACGTCTCGATGGCCTTGCGCGCGTCGTCCAGCGTCACGAGACGGCCGTGGATCGGGACAATCTGATCGACGTCGAGCCTCAGCCGCTCCACCGCAGCATAGAACTGCGCGAGATTGGAAATAGCGGCGGGCGGCTCGCTCGGATTGTTCGGCGGGTTGAACGAGTCTGCCTCGATGAGGATCCGCTCT
>QHWL01000675.1:0-3622 GCA_003222555.1 Acidobacteriota bacterium
GCGAACTCAACATCCAGCCGGGCGCGCGACTCTGCGTCTGGCGGGCCCACGTCGGTCGTCGAAACCGCCTGCCCGCTCGATTGTCCCGATGCGTGCAGTCTCGTCGTCACGGTCCAGAGCGGCCGCGTCGTCAATATCGACGGATCGCACCGGAACCCGGTCACCGAAGGCTTCATCTGCGCGAAGGTCCGCAAGTTCGGCGAGCGCCTGTACGGCCCCGATCGACTGCTCTACCCAGCGGTTCGAAAAGGACGGAAAGGCGAAGGCCGATTCAAACGCGTGACGTGGAACGAAGCGCTCGAGCTCGTCGCTCAGACGTTCCGCAAAACGAAAGCCGCTTCCGGCGGCGAGTCGATTCTTCCCTTCTCGTACGGGGGATCGAACGGCGTGCTCACACAGGACAACCTCGACGCGCATTTATGGCGGCGATTCGGCACGTCGCGGCTTGCGCGGACGGTGTGCGCGGCGCCCACCGGAGCGGCGAACATGGCGCTCTACGGCAAGATGCCCTCGGTCACCTATCAGGACTACCCCGAGGCCTCGCTCATCATCCTGTGGGGCGTGAATCCATCCGCCTCCGGCATTCATCTCATCCCCTACGTTCGCGAAGCGCAGAAGCGCGGCGCCAGCCTGGTGGTGATCGATCCCCGGACGACGGCGCTCGCCCGTTCGGCGGACGTGCACCTCGCCGTCAAGCCCGGAACCGACGTGGCGGTCGCGCTCGCAATCCATCGTCATCTGTTCGCAAATGGATATGCCGACGAGGCGTTTCTTGGCCGGCACGCGCGCGGCGCCGATCGGCTTCGCGAGCGCGCGGAATTCTGGACGATCGAGCGTGCCGCGGAGGCCGCCGGCGTCCAGACGGCTTCCCTGGCGCGGGTGGCGCAGCTGTACGCCGAAAGCTCCCCTGCGCTCGTACGCTGCGGATGGGGCCTCGAACGCAACCGCAACGGTGGAAACGCGGCGATGGCCGTGCTGGCGCTGCCTGCGGTGGGCGGCAAGTTCGGCGTTCGCGGGGGCGGGTACTCGATGAGCAACTCGGCGTCGTGGGGCCTCGACCGTGCGTGGAGCAAATCGCCCGAGCCCGAGACGCGTCTCGTCAACATGAACCATCTTGGCCGTGCGCTCACCGAATACGACGACCCGCCCGTCAAGATGCTGTTCGTTTACAACTGCAACCCGGCGGCGACGATCCCCGATCAGCGGCGCGTCATCCGCGGCCTCGAGCGGGAGGATCTGTTCACCGTGGTGTTCGAACAGGTGATGACGGACACCGCGCTGTACGCCGACGTCGTGTTGCCGGCGACGACGTTTCTCGAGGGCTACGACTTCGCGAAGGCGTACGGCCCAATTTACCTCGATCGACGTGTTTGGCGAGCTGGGGACGCGCCTTGGAGTGCTCACTGCGAACGAGCCGAAGGACGAGCTCGAGCTGCTGGTGCGCGTGCTCGACACGCTGCCCGACAGAATCGGCGAGGATCTGCGCGCCGGGGTGCAGCCATCTCCGCCGTTTGGCCGGGCGCCGATTCAGTTCGTCGACGTGTTTCCAAACACGCCTGATCGCAAAGTGGATCTGTTTCCGGCCGCGCTCGAGGCGAGCGCGCCAATCGGCCTCTACCGGTTTCAAGCCGATCCGGCGACCGACCGATATCCTTTGGCCCTCATTTCGCCCGCGAGCGAGCGGACAATCAGCTCGACGCTCGGCGAGCTGCCGCGCCCCGACGTCAAGTTGTTGATGCATCCTGACGATGCGGAAGCTCGAGGGCTGGCGGAAGGCGATCTCGTGCGCGTCTTCAACGATCTCGGCGAGGTGCACTGCACGTTGAACGTCGCCGCGGCGATCCGCCCTGGGACGGTCAGTCTGCCCAAAGGCTTGTGGCGCCGGAGCACGCGCAATGGCGCGACCGCGACGGCGCTCGCGCCGGACACGCTCACCGATCTTGGCGGCGGGGCCTGTTTCAACGACGCGCGCGTCCAGGTCGGGTCGCTCGCTGCCGCCTGATTCCGACAGACACAACGATCAACGCAGAGCTCGCCGAGGACGCAGAGGTAAATCTAGCGATTCTCTGCGTGCTCTGCGGCCTCTGCGCTGATCGTGGTCTTAATACCCATCAAAACGCCTGACCGATGCTGAAGTGAATCCGCCAGCGGCGATGCTGCGGCTGGCCGTTCACGAGCAGGGTGGGAAGAGGATTGAGCTGGTAGCCGAGGTCGAAGCGGACGGGTCCGACGGGCGTTTGATAGCGGAGGCCGGGACCCACCGCGTAACGCAGGTCGTTCAGCCTGAAGCCGAACGAGTCTGCCCACACGTTGCCACTGTCGATGAACGCGACGCCGCCGAAGTTACCGCGAAGGGCCGCACGCACCTCTGCGCTGAACGCCAGCAGGCTGTTGCCGCCGATCGGCAGCCCCGACGCGCTCAGCGCGCTCACCTCGTACCGTCCCCAGCCGCGGATACTGGTGGCGCCGCCCAGGAAGTACTTCTTCGAAAACGGAACGTTGACCTCATCGTTGCCCACGGGCCTGACGTTGCCGATCTGAAGCCGACTGGCGACGACGAGCCGATCGCTCAGCGGCAAGTAGTGCCGTCCGTCGGCCGAAAACGCGTAGTAGTTGAACGTGCCCGCCACCATCCGGCCGGCCTGCTCGGCGTGAAACGCCACCTGGTAGCCGCGGTGCGCGTTCAGCAGATTGTCCGCGGTCGAGTGCTGAAAATCGAATCCCATCGCGTTCAGCGTGCCGTGCTGCTCACCGGTCCTCGGATCGAGCCCGGGGATCGCGATCAGCTCGTCGCGAAGGGTGGGGTCGGCCAGGACCGCGTCGGAAATCGAGCTGACGTCGCGCTCGCTCGTCATCGACACGGCCCACGAGGTCCCGTCGATGGCGAGATGCGTGAGGGTCGCCTTGGCGCCCGAGATGATGGATTGGTAGGCCGGCGTGAACGTGTACCACTGCTGCGCCTCGCCGCCCAGTGTGAAATGAGGTCGGAAGAAGTACGGCTGGTTGAAGTCGAGCCTCAGCCCGCGATCGAGTGACGACCAGCGGCCGTGCGCCCCGGCCGACCGCGCTCCGCCGAGGAAATTCACATGGTGGTACTCGGCGTCGACGCGCGCCTTTTCTTCCGTGCCGTAGCCGACGCCGAAGTTCACGCGCTGATGCTTGCCTTCGGCGATCGTCACCTTCGTTGGCACCTCCGCCGGCTGCTGCTCTGTGGGTTCCGGCTCGACGTTCACGAATTGGAAGAGCTCCATCCGGTAAAGCCGCCGCTGACTGTCCAGCACGAGGCTTCTCTGATAGAGGTCGCCGGGCCTAAACGTCAGCTCGCGCCGAATGATGTTGTCGCCCACGCTCTTGTTTCCGGAAATCCGCACGGGACCGAAAAGCGCCACCTGTCCCGGCTCCGCCTGAAACGAGAGCCTGGCTTCCTTTCCCCCCGGTCCATCGTCCTCGTTGGTCGTCACCTTCGCGTACGGAAATCCGTGATCGCGGAGCTCGTTGAGTGCGAGTTCGTGGGTCGCCACGACCAGCAGACGGTCGCGCGGCTGTCCGGCTTTGAGCGGCACCTGCTTTTTCATCGTGTCGAGATGCGCTGGCGGAATCACGCCGAAGCCGACGAAGTCGA
>QHWL01000675.1:3718-4004 GCA_003222555.1 Acidobacteriota bacterium
GGCATCGGGATAGCCGCGATCGGCGTAGAACGCCTGGATGCGTTTGAGGTCAGCGTCAAGCCGCGAGCGGTCGAAGTAGTTTTTCTTCCCCCAGGGCAGCTTCGAGCTCTCGCGGGTGGCGAGGGCGTTCTTTAACTTCGCTTCGTCGACAGCTTTGACGCCATTGAAGGCGAGCTTGTGGACCAGGACTGTTCCTTCGTCCTTACAGGCCATCGCGACGAGCGAAACGGCCACGAGCGTCACAACGACAAAGAAACGTCGCATGCGGTCTGGACAGAACCACAAG
>QHWL01000676.1:0-358 GCA_003222555.1 Acidobacteriota bacterium
GCGGGCTCGCATGGACATCCAACGGACAGGAGCTGATCTTCTCTTCCAATCGGAACGGCCGACACCAGCTCTGGCGCGTCAAGGTGAATGGAACGGCGCAGCCGACCGTTGTGGAGGGAATTTCCGAGGCGAGTTCGCCGGCGATTTCAAGCACTCGCCCCGGTTCGGACTCTCGCCTGGTTTACCAGGCTCTCACTGGTAGGGACAACATCTTGGAGAGCCGACATGTTGATCGAGAGCGCGAATCTATATCACAGGCGCAAAAAATCGGTCCCTCGCGTGCCGTCGATCGTGTGATGGACGGTTCCGCCTAACCGGCCGCCGTCGTGCTCCGAACAGATTGTGAGCGAATGCGGCC
>QHWL01000676.1:547-4199 GCA_003222555.1 Acidobacteriota bacterium
GCTTGGGCGCGACGTTGCTGGCACTTGGTCGTTTGCCACTCCTATCGAGCGTCAGGAACGGTGATTCGCATTATCTCGGCACGGAAGGCGACGGCGGCGGAACGCAGAACGTATCAAGAACGGTGGAGTCGATGAGGAAGGAATACGATTTCTCGAAAGCGCGACGGAACCCGTACGCGAAGCGCCTGAAACGGCAAGTCACGATCCGGTTGGACGAGCGGACGATTGCGTACTTCAAGGCGCTGTCTAACGATACCGGGATCCGCTATCAAACGCTCATCAACCTGTACCTGCGCGACTGCGCCACCACTCGCAAGCGGTTGGCCGTCGCATGGCGCTCGGATAAGCAGAAAGGCGCGGCGTGAGCGGCGGGTCCCCGCGACTGACTGGAAGGGACCCTGATAGCTTGGCTCCTCAGGCTGGACTCGATGGACACTAAGGGCCCGGCTCGACCGCGCCCTTCTTGCGCTGCGTCGTCGCTAGGATCGGGCGAGGTCGAACCGATCGTTGTTCATCACCTTGTCCCATGCGGCCACGAAGTCACGCACGAACTTCTCCTTCGCATCGTCACATGCGTAGACTTCCGCGAGGGCGCGGAGCTGAGAGTTCGAACCGAAAACAAGGTCGACCGCAGTGCCGGTCCATTTGACGTCGCCGGTGGCGCGATCTCGACCTTCGTAGACCTGCTGAGCCGAAGCGGATGGCCTCCACTCCGTGCTCATGTCGAGCAAGTTTACGAAGAAGTCGTTGGTCAACATTCCGGGTCGTTTGGTGAAGACGCCGTGCGTCGATTGCCCGGAGTTGGCGTTCAGAGCGCGCATGCCGCCGACCAGGACCGTCATTTCCGGAGCGGTCAGATTGAGCATATACGCCCGCTCCACGAGCAGGGTTTCCGGCGACAACACTTCTCCAGGTTTGAGGTAGTTGCGGAACCCGTCGTCGGTCGGTTCGAGCACGGCGAAAGACTCGACGTCGGTCTGCTCCTGGGAGGCGTCGGTGCGGCCCGCCTTGAAGGGCACCTGCACGTTGTACCCGGCGTCCTTCGCAGCCTTCTCCACGGCTGCGCAACCGCCCAGGACAATGACGTCAGCGAGGGAGACTCTCTTGCCGCCGGTCTGGGAGCGGTTGAACTCCGTCTGCACCCGCTCAAGTGTCTTCAGCACCTTCGCCAGTTCGCGCGGGTCGTTCACGTCCCAGTCCTTCTGAGGGGCGAGGCGGATGCGCGCCCCATTGGCCCCCCCACGCTTGTCGGTGCCGCGGAAGCTGGCCGCCGACGACCAGGCAGTGAAGACCAGCTGGGAGACGGACAGCGCCGACGCGAGGATCTTGCTTTTGAGAGCGGCGATATCCTGTTCGTTAATCAGTGGGTGATCAACCCGGGGGACGGGGTCCTGCCAGAGTTGCGGCTCCGCAACCCATGGGCCGAGGTACCGCGAGACGGGGCCCATGTCTCGGTGCAAGAGCTTGTACCACGCCTTCGCGAAGGCGTCCTCGAGCTCGTTCGGGTGTTCGAGGAAACGCTTGGTGATCGCCGCATAGGCCGGGTCGGTCCTCAGGGCGAGGTCCGTGGTGAGCATCATGACGGCGTGCTTCTTCGACCGATCGTGAGGATCCGGTGAGGTCGCGACCGCCGATCCATTCCCCTTCGGCGTCCATTGCCTGGCCCCGCCGGGACTCGTCGTCACCTCCCACTCGTGGCCGTACAGGTTCTCCAGGAAATTGTGGTCCCACTTCACCGGGTTCGTGGTCCATGCGCCCTCCAACCCGCTGGTGACGGTATCGCGGCCTTTGCCGCTGCCGTAGCTGTTCTTCCAGCCGAGGCCTTGCTCCTCGAGCGGAGCACCCTCAGGCTCTGGACCAACATACTGGGGCGCAGGGGCAGCGCCATGGGTTTTGCCGAAGGTGTGTCCCCCGACGATGAGCGCCACGGTCTCCTCGTCGTTCATCGCCATGCGGCCGAAAGTCTGCCGAATCATTTTCGCCGCCCCGGCCGGATCCGGTTTGCCGCCTGGCCCTTCCGGATTGACATAAATCAGGCCCATGTGATCGGCGCCGAAAGGCCCCTTGATGTCCCCAACAGGATCGCCGCCGTGGCGCTCGTCTCCAAGCCAGGTGTCCTCCGCGCCCCAAAAAATCTCGTCGGGCTCCCAGATGTCGGGCCGCCCGAAGCCGAAGCCAAACGTCCGGAACCCCATCGATTCCATGGCAACGTTGCCGGCGTAGATCAA
This sequence comes from Acidobacteriota bacterium, assembly GCA_003222555.1. Lineage (GTDB taxonomy): Bacteria > Acidobacteriota > Vicinamibacteria > Vicinamibacterales > CAVVIG01 > JAHFUJ01. The sequence continues at coordinate 2,776 of QHWL01000676.1, forward strand.
GAGATCGGCCCAGGAAATCCTCCGGCCGTACTTCTGCTTGATCGGCCAGAGCAACCGGCGCGCCTTGTCGAGATTGGGAGCAAAGCGCTGGGCGCCCTGGCCGCCACCGCCGCGGCCATCGGCGATGCGGTACGTGCCTGCGGCATGCCACGTCATCCGAATGAAGAGCGGGCCGTAGTGGCCGTAGTCGGCGGGCCACCAGTCCTGCGAGGCCGTCATCACCTGAATGAGGTCACGCTTTAACGCCTCGACGTCGAGTGTCTTGAACTCCTCCGCGTAGTTGAAGCCCTCCCCCATCGGATTGGAGAGGGGCGACTGCTGGTGGAGAAGCGAGAGGTCCAGCTGATTCGGCCACCAGTCCTTGTTCGTTCTGGGCCGAGCCCGCTTGGGCCTCGGGGAAGCGATAGCGGGGTTTTCGCTTTCGCTGACGCTTGCGGTCACGTCCTGCCTATCAGACACGTGGATCCTTCTCCTCTCTGGCTGATTCCTTCTAATGGCTCACAGCTCTTGCCTTTTTGCTCGAAGCCGTCGCGCGCTTTCCTGCGCCCGGCGATCCTAGCCCAGATGATAACGATCATCAATTAGTATATACTCCCAAAAAAGATGACCGCCGACCCCGCCGCGCGCCTGAACCGTCTGCGGACCCGCGCCGCCGAGCGCGGACTCCGGATGACCCCGCAACGGGAGGTGCTGCTGCGTCTCCTCAGTCAGACGCGCACGCATCCGACGGCCGATGAGCTCTTTCGGAAAGTCCGCCGCCAGCTGCCTTCGGTGTCGCATGCCACGGTCTATCGCAATCTGCAGGAGCTGGTTCGCGCGCGGCTCATCGCCACGCTCGAGCGCGCCGGCGGTCCGGTCCAGTACGACGCGAACCCCGACGATCACCACCATTTCGTCTGCACGCGCTGCGGCCGCGTCACCGATATTTATCTGAAGGACGTCGGATACGCGATCGACCGCAAGCGATCCGGCATGGCACCCGCACGGATCGATCGCGCCGAGCTGCAGCTCCACGGGCTTTGCGCCACCTGTGCGCACGCCTGAATCACGGACACCGCCACTCATCGCGATCGCTGCGCTGGCCGGCCCGGACCGCTGCGAGCACGAGCTTGGCGCGAATCGACAGGGTCCCTCCACGAGTCAGCGGGCGAACCGAGCATTGTGCCTGCTGAGAAATCCGTTCTTGTTGATCGCGTCGATCTTGTGATTCCTACGGCCGTACTCACGGCCCGACCAGAAACCAGAGGCCGCCCGCGATCAGTGCGATGCCCGCCAGGCGCGCCGCCTCGGGTCCGAACGGCAGCAACTTCTCGACGAGGACGGCGATGGCGAGCGCGCTGATCCACAGTAGGTTCATCACGCCGACGACGAACAGTAAAGCCATCAGGGCCCAGCAGCAGCCCACACAAAATGCCCCGTGTCTG
>QHWL01000676.1:4242-4751 GCA_003222555.1 Acidobacteriota bacterium
GCACTTCGACAAGCAGGCGGTCTTGAGTGGCAGGAATTGATAAATACCCGCGCCGAGCAGGAGCGTGGCGTCGAGCGCTCGGTTCGTGCTCACCATCGCATCGGTCAGGACGTCGGATTCGTGCAGCACCCATTGCGCCGCTGTGGCCAGAGCGCTGAAGATCGTCCAGGCCAACACGTATCCGAGCAGAAAGACAGCGACTATCGCGCGGGGAGAACCGGGGCCCGGGCGCGTCCGGCCCAGCCTGACGAATGCGAACAGCATCGGCGCGGCGCTCGGCATCATCATCGCAACCATCATGACGACCCACATGCCGAAGGCCAGAGCCATCTGCGTGGGGCCCCATCTACCCATCAGCATCAACCACATGTACCGTGCGCTGCCGCCATTGCCGGTCATGGCGTTCATGCCGTCGGCCACGCGCGCGAGATACATCCAGGACAGTAATGTCAGTGCGAGCAGCCCCGCAAGGAGAGTCAGACGCTCGCTGCGCGCCAAGATGGCATGGA
>QHWL01000681.1 GCA_003222555.1 Acidobacteriota bacterium
TTAATCAGTTCAGATGGCACTCTATTGGAATTTGGTATCAGCCGTCAAAAGGCCCTCCGTCGAGGGCAGCCTCTCCCTCGGCGCGTCCCCGGCCATCCGGCTTTGGGCCGGGATCCCTGTTCGAACATCCCGCAAGGCTGCGCCTCGTCAAATTGGTTGCAGAGTGCTGCTGGCAGGTTCACCATCGTCGCTCAGGAGCCCATTGCCCACGTTCGGACAGATGTCGAGCTGGGTGACGTTCAGCTTGGAGACCTGGAGTTTGGTGCTCGATAACTCAGTTCGTTCCAAGCGCCGGTTCGGCAGAGTCGCCGCGTAACACGTACTATAGTCAGCACGATTTCATGGGCCTGACTGGTCTCTTCTATCCGTGGGGACTCATCCTGCAGGCCGTTGCCATCCTTCATTTTGTCCGGCGCCGGCCGGATACCTACTGGCTGTGGATCATCCTCATCGGCGGCGGACTCGGGGCGCTCGTCTACATCGTGGCGGAAGTGGTGCCGGATGTGGACCTGCTGAGAGGTTCGTTGAACGCCTTCCCTCGCCGGCGGCGAATCCGCGAGCTCGAGCGGATCATCATCGACAATCCGGCGATTGGCAACCAGGAGGAACTCGCCGACCTGTGTCTCGAAGAAGGGCAATTCGCGCGCGCACGGCAGCTGTACGACAAAGTCATCTCGCCGCGCTCGGACTCGCTCGATCCGTTCTATCGTCGTGGACTCGCCGAGTTGGCGATGGACGATATCCCGGCGGCTCTCGCAGACATCGAACGCGTCGTCGCGAAAGAGCCGAAATACGATTTCCACCGGGCGATGGGACTGTTGGGCCACGTGTACGCGAGGGCCGGGCAGAGCGATCGTGCCGAAGCGACGTTCAAGAAGGCCACCGATATCTCGACGCTGTCGGAGACGTACTACAACTACGCGTCCTTTTTAGCCGAACAGCGGCGGATCGCCGAGGCACGAGACTGGGCCGGGCGCATTCTCGCCAAGAAACCGACGATGCCCCGCTACCTCCGCAGGCGAGAACGTCCGTGGTTCCGCAAGGCCGCCGCGTTGCTCAAGCGACTGCCGGCACACTGACTCACGACGCCGAGAAGATCCTCCAAACTTCCTCTTCCACCTCAACCGCGCGCCAACGGCAACAGACATTTCACCAGCCGCCCCGGAGAGCCTCGTGACAAGGTGAACGCCCCGATCGCTTCATTGGTATCCGTCAGCCGCACCGTCAGCATCATCGTCGTCTCGGTTATCGATCCGAGGTAGGCTGCCGGATGAGAGTCAAGCATTTCTCCCACGCGAATCGGCCCACCGTGCTCGCGAACGAAAGTCCCCGAGACGTCGAGCTCGTTGCGAGCGTTGACCGTCAAGATGATCGGAATGTCGCCGTGGGCGCAATCGAATTCGATGTGCGTGGCAGTGTTGGCGACCGTCAACGCAATGTGGTCGCCTCCCCACATGCCGGTCGGAACCGCCGAGGGACCGGACGGACTGGAGCCACAGGCCGAAGCCGCGGCCACAGCCAGGAGGTATAGAGGTCGCGTGAGCCGTGATGGTCGAGTCATGATCGACTTTGGTTCTCCCGTCTGCGCGATCAGCGCGCTCTTCGAACCCGTCCGCCCGCTCGCTCGAACAAATCGCCGGCATGGCAAGACCGTCGAGGCCAGGTGCGGTTCAAGTGCACCTGGTACGGTACACTCTTTCAATGCCTGCGCCGATCAGTGCACGACCGGGGCGCAACCAGCCCTGTCATTGCGGCTCGGGCCGCAAATACAAACATTGCTGTCTGGAGAAGGACGACGCCCGGGCGACTGCCGAACGGGCAAAAGCCGCAGCAGCAGCGGCTGCTCGATCGTCCGAGGCGGCCACGCCGGCTCCCGCACGAGCACCAAAGCACCAAACGGACCAGCCTTGGAAGGCGACTCCTTCCCGTGGCTTGGTTCGCGCATGCGAACGCCACGCAAGGTCGGTGGCAGCTGAGCAAGATCTGGACGACCGCACCCGCCAGTTCCAGACCTCGCCAACCCACAGTTCGTTTTCGTTCCGGCAGTCGACGGAGTTGACCATGCCGAAATTCTTTCGCGACGTTTGAACGCAGAGCTCGCAGAGAATTACTTCTCCGCGGCCTCCGCGGCCTCTGCGTTGAACGTGATTTGTTCACAATAGCTCAAGTCCAATCTGAGCGCGATCATCGAAGAGGCGCAACGTCGAGGCATCGCCGCCGTCCTCGTCGGCATGGATGCGCTCCCGGTGCATGGGTGGGGCTATTCGGTCGCATTTCATCGCGCCTACGAAGACCTTGCCGCTACTGGGACACTCGTGGCACCGGTCGATCGGACGGGACACGTTCTGGACCGCGCCGCACATGATTTACGCCTGCGGCGTGCTCGCCGACATTTCGTCGGCGTACTTGATTCTGACGACGACGTTCCACAAGAGTTCACCGCTGCGCGACGTCAGCGTCGGGATCTGGGGATTCACCGGACCGATCGGCGCGTTCCTCTCGGCCTGGGGAGGCACGGCAATGCTCGTGTCGGCGCCGTTCGACGACTGGTGGCACAACGGCGCTGTTCTACAGCGCAGTCGTGCTTGGCACCGCTTAACGGCCTCGGACCTTGGCCATCCACCAGCGCAGCCCGACGAACAAGAATCGCCAGTCGTGGAAGAACTCGGGCGCCTTACCCTCGAAGGCGTGGCCGACGAACTGCAAGATCCAGCCGAGCACGAAGAGGCCGAGCGGGATCGGCCAGAAGCGCGGGACGAACAGCGTCGCGACGAACAGCACGACCGCGAGAACGATGAGCGGGATGCCGAGCGTGTGGCACAGGCAATTGATCGGATGCCGATGGCTGCTCGAGTACTGCGCGATCCAGTCGTCCCACGAACGTCCACCCAGCATTTCCCGAATTCTACCGCAAGCGCTCGACGGACTACGGACCGGATGACATATTGCTCGCGCGCGGGAGGGGAGTAAAAGGGCCCGACGAAAAGGCCGCATAAACAGCGTCTCGCGATGCGGTTCTCCTAGAATGCACGGAGGTGATGGCGCCTCCGAGGCCGGCTTGGTCGGCCCGTCGTGAGCGGCACTGCTTTACCATCGCCTGGGCTGCGACTCTGTGATATACCTGTGCGACATGAAGAGTGGTTCTTCGGCCGTTCTCCTGGTGGTGCTGGGCATGCCGCTGTTGACGCAGTGGAACTACCCGACGGCGGGCGTTCCGCGAACGCCCGACGGCAAGCCGAATCTTTCCGCGCTCGCGCCGCGGTTGCCCGATGGCAAGCCAGACTTCTCCGGCATCTGGGATGTGGATCACAACAGGCCATGCCCGCCGGGAGGTTGCGCGGATTTCTACGCCCCCCAGGAATTCGGCAACATCGGCTGGGGGCTCGACGCCGGGTTGCCGTATCAACCTTGGGCGCTGGAGCTGGCGAAGACCCGCACCGCAGATCTCCGAAAGGACGACCCACTCTCGCATTGCCTGCCGATCGGTCTCGTCGAGTTGCAGACGATTCCCATGTACCGGAAAATCATCCACGTTCCGGGACTGCTCGCGATCATCCACGAGTACAATGCCAGCTACCGGCAGATCTTCACCGACGGGCGGCCGACTCCTCTCGACCCGCAACCTTCCTGGAACGGCTACTCGACGGCGAGCTGGGACGGAGACACACTGGTCGTCCACACGACAGGTTTCCGGGATGGCATCTGGCTCGACACCCACGGCGATCCGATCACCGACGCCGCCAAGGTCACCGAGCGCATTCGCCGCGTCAATTACGGGCGCCTCGAAATCGAGCTGACCGTCGACGATCCGAAGGCCTACACCAAGCCATGGACCATCACGCTGAAGCAGAATCTTCAGCTCGACACCGACCTGATCGACTATGTGTGCCTTGAAAACGAGAAGGACCTGAAGCACTTTGTGGTGAAG
>QHWL01000682.1 GCA_003222555.1 Acidobacteriota bacterium
GCGAGGGACATTGTCAGAGTCGAGATGAGAAGCATCAGTGTCGTGTTCATGGTTGTTTAACTCGGGGTCCGGGTTGACGTGTACGGGACGATGCGTTCGGCCGGTATTGACGCGCGCTGCCGAAGCTGGTCGCTCATCACCCGCACCTTGAAGAGCAGTGCCGCCGCGTCGATCCGCTGACGGAGCGGATCGAGCGTTGCTTGGTTGATGTGCGACGACGTGTGCGCAATTTCGAGAAGGCTGCGCTCGAGTTCATCGAGCACCCCCGCCACGGCCCGCTCGTCCCCGTCCAGCGCGTCCTGGCGGTACAGCCGGTTCGTGGTCAGTAGATCCTCCGCCCATGCCTGCTCCGTCGAGATGTCGCTGCGCCGTGGGCCATTCATGATCTCAGTGAGCATCCGATCGGATCGATCGAGGTGGTCCGCCACAGCGGCCAGCAGGACGCGTTGCCGGACGTCCGTTCCATCGCTGCGTGCCAGATGGCCGGGCTCCACGCGCGCGTAGATCCCCGGGGACACGACCGGCGGCTGATGAGGCCACACACGCCCGGCGATGAACGCGACGGCCGCGACGGCCGCGAGCCCAGAAGCAACGGCGGCCATCGCGATACGATCGCGGCGGAACCAGTCGCCGCTCCACCACTCCGTGCCTGGCTCGGGTAGCTCGTGCCGGATGCGCTGCCACACCTCAAGGCCGTACTGGTCTCCCCGCGCAGGTACGTCGCACGTCCCCATCATGGTGAGTGTTCCGGCGACGGCGCCGTACGTCGCGCGGCACTCCTCGCATGCCACGAGATGGCGTTGGATCGCCGGGCATCTGCGCGCCTCGCCGTAGTGATACAGGATCAACTCGCCTTCCGTGCAATGCGCTCGCATATTCATTTTCGGAGTGGTTCGAGCGCGATGCGAAGCTTGCGCACCGCGCGGAACACGCTGTGTTTGGCCGCGCTGGTCCCCAGTCCGAGTATCTGGCCGATCTCATGAATCGATCGGCCTTCGTAATGCCGGAGCGTAAACGCCGCGCGTTCGAGCGCGGTCAAGTCATCAAGTGCCCGACGCACCTGTCGCTCGATCTCCGCACTCTCAGCCAGCCGCTCCGGGTTCGGCCGATCGGAGGCCGACTGTTCTGCCGCCGTGTCAAGCCACTCGCCGCGTGGCCGCTCGCGCCGTGTCAGCCTCGCGCGAAGCAGATCGACTGAGCAGTTGGCGACGATGCGGTAGATCCATGTGCCGAAGTCCGCTCGCGCCTGGAAGCGCCCGAGCTGGCGATAGGCGCGGAGGAAGCTTTCCTGAACGACATCTTCGGCGTCCTGCTCGTTGCCGGTCATCCGGAAGGCGAGCCTGAATAGACTCTGGCTGTGCCGCTCCACGAGCGCGCGAAACGCCTCGCTGTCGCCCTGCCGGGCGCGGGCCAGGACGGCTGGGGCCTCCGCGGCGTCCATTCAACACACTTAGACGGATTCAGGAGGTTCTGGTTGGGGTCGGGAGATCCGAGATATCGCGGGGGGTTGGCCTCGACGAACGCTCGCCCGCGTCAGGGCCCAAGGTCCGGGTTCCAGTAATTTGTCGCGGGGGATGCCAGCGCACGGTCGAGGATCGCTTCCGCCCCGGGCAGCGCCGCCCGAACCCGGTCATCGTGAAGGAGCGCCTTCAGGACGTGGATCTGAAACGTTTCTTCCGCATGGATTCCGTCGCTCATTGCGCGATCGTCCATCCCGAGAGAGGCGGTTTCGGAGGCATCAAGAACAGGAAAGCCGTGTTTGCGGAACAGCTCCGGCATCTGCCGTCTGAAATCCGACCAGAAGCGCGAATGACGCGGATCGGACCGAAGGTGCGCGACGACCTCCGACGAGAACGGTGGAAGATATCCGATCACGAGCACGCGCTTGGTTTCGTAACTTGCCAGGGCTTCGTCGAGCAGGGCCAGTCGATCGGGCGAGACTCTGCTGGCGGGCGGAAAGTTTGCGAACGCGCCCTTCACCCGCTCGATAATCGGCGGCGACTCGCGGTCGACGAACGCCCATTCCGCTTCGGACCGCGGCGTCTCCAGCGGGGAGTTGAAGCTTCCGTCCGGCCGGAATCCGCCTCCCTTCTCACGAGCGCTGATACCGATCGCGAGGGTGTGCGGGCCGCGCACCAGCGAGATCGCTTCGTTCGCAAACGTCTGCGGATGCTTCAACAGCCACCGGATGCCGAGGATGTGTTCGTCAAAGCTGAAGCCTGCTCCTTTCGAGATCTCCTCCTCGAAACTGAACACCGGCGGCACGGATTCGTTCAGCCACCAGGCATCGACGCCCAGCAACAGGACGTCCGGCGTTCGCGACGCGGGGAGCAGTCGGCAGAAGTCGCGCACGTCGCGAAGGCTGTTCAGCATGCCGCCCGCGTTGTAAAAGGCTCCTCCGCGGTCGCCGAACATCGCCGCGCGGAATTTCATCATTCGGGAAGAACCCGCAGCGAGAATCGACCGTTTCTTCTCGACGATGCCGCGGTACTTGTACGCGTAGAACGCCTGGTCGGTGCCGCGCAGGTACAGCGAATCCGGATACGCGCGCTGGTAGGCGAACACGCGATCGAGTGGCCAAACCTCGCCCGATCCCTGCAACACCGCTTCGGCAGCAAGAAGCAGGAGACCAGGAACACACAGGAAAGCCAGAACGTGCCGGAGAAATCGTTGCAATCAGCGCCTTGACGTCAGAACTGAAAGTAGATGAACGGAGTGTAGTGGATCGGAGCGAACATGAAGATGATCGTGGCGAAGGCATAGTACAGACCCCACCGCACCGGGCGGGGAAACCGTTCGAGATGGAGCGGATTTTCGTAATCCCGCTGGATCCATTCGATTGAGAACAACACGAGAATCCATATCGCGCTTTGTTTGTACTCGAAGGCGGGAGCCGTGGTCGCGACGTCCGAAGCGATCTTCCGCAAGATGACCAGGGCATCGGAAACCGACGCCGCGCGGAAAAACACCCAGGCGAGACACGTCAGACCGAACGTCAGGGCCATCTGAAGAAAGGACGAGACGGACGGAGCGAACGAG
>QHWL01000683.1:0-5436 GCA_003222555.1 Acidobacteriota bacterium
CTCGTCGGGATCGAGCACGTGGAACACGATGACATCGGTGCCGCGATACTGGAAATGCTTCAGCCCACGGATGACCGCCGCGGGATCATCGAGCAAATCCGAGATGAGCACGACCATCCCCCGCTTGGTCAGCGAGTCGGCCAGTTGGTGCAACGGCTTCGACACGTTGGTCTCTTTTCCGAGGGCCAGCCGATTGAGCGTGACCAGCAGCGCGCGCAGGTGTCCGGGACGCGCGCTCGCCGGCAGCACGGCGACCACGTGGTCGTCGAACGCCGTGAGGCCGACGGCGTCGCGCTGCCGGTTCATCAGGTAGCCCAGCGATGCCGCGAGGCAGGCGCCGTACTCGAATTTCGTGATGCCGTGCGAGCCGTAACCCATCGAGCCGCTGACGTCGAGCATCAAGTGGCAGTCGAGGTTGGTCTCCTCCTCGAACTTCTTGACGTAATACCGATCGCTTCGCGCGTACACCTTCCAGTCGATCGTCGCGAGATCGTCGCCCGGGATGTACTGGCGGTACTCGGCGAACTCGACGCTGAAGCCCTTGAACGGGCTGCGGTGAAGCCCGGAAAGGAAACCCTCGACGATCGTGCGCGCCCTCAACTCGAGCGTTCCCAGGCGCGCGACCACCGCTGGGTCGAGGAACTGGCGTTCGCGCGCGGCGGGGCCCATCGGTTACATTCCGCTCTTGGGCACGGGCACGATTTCGATGAGGCGCTCGACAATCGTATCGGTGGTGATGCGCTCCGACTCGGCGTAGAAGTTCGTCATGACGCGATGGCGCAGGATGGGCTTGGCCAGCGCCTGAATATCCTTGATCGAGACGTGGTAGCGCCCGTACATCAACGCCCGGGCCTTGCCGCCGCGGACCAGGGCCTGCGAGGCGCGCAGTCCGGCGCCCCACTTCACCCACTTCTCAACGAACTCAGGTGCGCCCGGCCGGCCCGGACGCGACGCGTCGACGAGGCGGACCGCGTAGCGCGCGATCTCCTCGGCGATGACGACTTGCCGCACGAACTCCTGAAACTGCAGGATGTCGGGCCCGCTCAGCACCCGTACCGGCGACGGGCTCTCGGTCCCCGTCGTCTGGGTGATGACCTTCACTTCGTCGTCCTCGTTCAGATAGGTGATGACGACGTTGAACATGAAGCGATCGAGCTGCGCTTCAGGCAGCGGGTACGTGCCTTCGAGCTCGATCGGGTTCTGCGTCGCGAGGACGAAAAAGGGGCGTTCGAGCAGATAGGTCCGCCCCGCCGCCGTCACGTGGTACTCCTGCATCGCTTCGAGCAGCGCGGCTTGCGTTTTCGGCGGCGTGCGGTTGATCTCGTCTGCGAGGATAATCTGCGCGAAGATCGGACCTTTGACGAAGCGGAGCCGCCGCACCCCTTGCTCTTCGTCGAGAATTTCGGTTCCCGTGATGTCGGAGGGCATCAGATCGGGCGTGAACTGGACACGCTTGAAATCCAGATCCAGGATGTCAGCGAGTGTCTTGATGAGGAGGGTCTTGGCCAGCCCGGGAACCCCCGTAATCAGGCAATGACCGGCGGTGAAGAGCGCGATCAGCACCTGCTCGACGGCTTCGTCCTGTCCGACGATGACCTTCCGCAGCTCGGCGAGGATGCGCTCCCGGCCTTCCGCGACTCGGTCCGCGCTGATGGTCGCGGCATTGGGGGCTCCGTTCACTGTCCCTCCGCTTAGAAGTCAGAAGTTAGAAGTTAGAAGGCAAAAGGCAAAAGTAAGGAGCGTTAATAAGTTTTTCCTTTTTCCTTTTTCCTTTTAACTTTTAGTGTGTTAGCGCGTAGACAATTTCGTTGATCCCCATCCGGTATGCCATGGAAGTGTACTTGATGTAACTGGGGTACTCCTCGGCGTTCGACCATTCCCATCCGTCGCCCATGTCGGTGTTCCAGTTGATGAACACCATCGGCCGGCCGGTGTCGTCGAAAATCGTGCGGAGGTGTGCCACCAGACCGCCCTTCTCCCAGGTTCGCCCAGCGAGAAGGATAGCCGTCAATCTTGTAGAAAGCGCTGAACACCGGGTGATCGTTCGGCACTTCGACGATCTCGCGGTCCGGAAAAACGCGCTTCATCTCGCGGACGAGGTTCTCCCATTCGAAGACCCCGTGGAAATCGTCGAAGGTCGCTGTGCCGCCGCGCAGCAGGAACTCGCGCAACTTCTCCACGTCGCTGTCGAGCATTTTCAGGGTGCCGGGCTCGACGATGTAAATCCACGGGTGCTCGAAGAGCCGCGGATCGTCGAGCGTCAGGACGATCGGATCCTCCACCCGGATCGCCGTCGCGGTTTTCACCCGGCGCGACAGGTTCTGTTCGGCCGCCGGCGCGTCGATGTACCACGGCTCGCCGTAGAAGTCCTGCTGCTCGCGCGTTCCCTCGGTATGAAAGTGATACTTGATTCGGACAAACCGCCACTGCAGCCCCGCGGAACGGTCGTCGGAAACATCTGGGAGTTGGGCCTTGACCGACCGCGACAGCAGCGGGAGCAGCGTGACCAGCAGCGCCATCGCGACGACGCCGAGCTTGACGCGGTTCACGGCCGACCCTCCGTACTGAGCGTGCGGCTTCAGCCGGACGGTGGAGGGCGTCAAGGCCGTCCCTCGGTCAACTTCAGCAACAGATCCTGCGCGCGCTCGTAGGTGGGCGCAATCTCGAGCGCCGCGATGGTCTGCTTCTTCGCATCGTCGCGTTTGCCGCTCTTGAAGTAGCTCTCCGCCAGATCGGTGTGCGCCACCGCCCGGTCCACCGGGCCGAGCGCCAGAACGGCGCGGAACTCACGCGACGCGACCTCCGGCTGGTTGCGCTGCATGGCAAAGCGTCCGAGCATCGTATGCGCCGCGCCGTCGAACGGATCGATCGCGATGATCCGCTCATACACCGGCCCGAGGCGTGCTGGATCGTCTGCGCCGGCTTGCTTGAGCAGCGAGGCCAGCTCCCGCGCGGCGTCGACGCTGTTGAAGTCGGACTCGATGAACGCCTGGAGCTCGGTGATGGCGCGCGCGCGGTCTTTCTTCTCCAGGGCGATTTGCGCCATCTGCGCATGCGGGCTGTTGAGCCCGGTCGCGACGGGCACCAGACTCGCGGCCCGCTCGAACGCCCGCATCGCTTCGTCGGGCTCCGCGTTCTTCCGAAGCGCGCGGCCGAGCGCCATCTGCGCCGGATAGCTGCCTGCGTGATCGGCCGTATAACTCTTCAGCTCCGGCAGCGGCATTCATCGTCTCCGGCGAACGCGCGGCGCATGCTCCCGAACGTCCGCTCGACCGACTGGTCGAAGCCGATCTGGAGCCGATCGAAATCGGTGTTGAGGGCCGTTTTCAGCGCGGCGTCGGTGTCGAGGCCAAGCGCGTAGGTCCGCAGCAGCTTGCGCAGCCCGGCTTCGCCGAACGTCGTCACCAGTTGGTCCACGAGCAGCGACGCCTGGAAGTACGCGAGCGAGATCGACTTCGGGCTCGTGAACGCTTCGTTCAGGTCGCGCAGCTTCAGCGTCTCGCCGCGATTGAGCCGCTGGGCGAAGTCGACGTCCGCCTCACGGCCCCACTCGGGTCGCGCGCGCTTTTCCTCGTACACCGAGATCCCTTCGGTGAGCCAGCGCGGCACGCGCTGATTCGACATCTGGATCGTGATCACGTGCGCGAGCTCGTGCCAGAGCGTCGCCTCCCACTGGAAGCTGCCCGGCGGCCTCGCCTTGGGCGAGTCCATCGTGACCACGCGGCCGAAGCAGGCGCCGAGCGCGCCAATCATCCCGGGCAGGCCGACATTTCTGACCGCGAAGTCGTCGTGGCGCGGGAAGATCTCGATGAGGATCGGCCCGCGTGGCGTGAACTCGTAGCGTGCCGACAGCGTCGTCAGCGCCTGATGCGCCAGCGCCACCGCCTGCTCCTTGAGCACCGACGCTTCGTCTTTGCTCAGGCGAAAGACCAAGTCGCCGTCGCGGACGGTCTCGAACTTGTGTCGAGGGTGTCCATCATGCTGAGCAGGTTTTTTCTGACGATGTCGTCGAAGGGATCGAGGTCGAGGGACCGTTCGATCGCGGCGCGGGCGCCGGGCTCATCGCCCGTCCGCAGCAGGTGCATGCCGAGATCGGCGAGCACGTGCGGATCGCTGGGCGTGAGCGTCAGCGCACGGCGGGCCAGGACGACCGCCTCGTCGAAGCGGTAGTTACGCGCGGCGAGCTCGCCGGCCACCCGGTACACCTCGCCGTAGCTGGGCGAAACGGCGAGCGCTTTGCCGACCTCGGCTTCGAAGTCCTTTTCCTTGTCCTCGACGTAGTCGAGCGCCGCCAGCCACGCGTGCGTCTCGAGGCTCGACGGGTTCACCGCGAGCGCCTTTTCGAGCAGCTGGCGCGCTTCGTCGCGATGGTCGGCGTCGACCGCCTGGCTCGCGAGGAACACATGCGCGTCGACGTAGGAGGGATTGATCTCGAGCGCGCGCTTTGCAACCGAGATTGCCTGCGGCGGGTTCTCGTCGGCGAGCGTCCGCGCCGAGCCCAGCAGCGCCGGCGTCCACCGCGGGTCGCGCTGCAGCACGGCCTGGAACGACTTGAGCGCCTCGGGCTTGTTGTATTTCTCGAGGAACAGCTCGCCCCAGGCGGTGTTGATGGCGGCGTCGGCCGGCGCGGCGGCCGCCGCGTCGCGGTACGCCGCATTCGATTCCTGGAACCGGCCGAGCGCGCGCAACGCACGGGCCGAACGGGCGAGGCCATCGGCCTGCACCGCCCGGTCGCGGGGTGCCGCGACTCGCTCGAGCGTAACGGTGGCCCCGGCGCGACCGAGCATCTGCTCCAGCAAGCCGAGCTCGAGCGCCGCTTCGCTGGCCGGCGCACGCGTCGCGACGGGACGCAGGACCGATTCCGCCTCCGCGTACCGTCCACGGGCAATAGCGGCGCGTGCTTTCAGCGCGACGACGCCCGGATCGCGAGCGTCCAGTTTCTCGGACAGCGCGTCGACTTCATCGTAGCGCCCTTCGATGAGCGCGCGCGTCACGGCTTCGAGCGGCGACGTGGAGGCGCGGCGAGGTGCCTGCGCGATCAGGAGCGCCGCAAACAGGGGCACGACAACGCCAGCGACCAGCGCCGCGAGGCAGAAAGCCCGCGATGGCGGAAACTGGGTCCATCGACTCTTGAGCAAGTTCGGGCGAGTCATCACAGTTTGTATTATATCTGACCGTTTTCGAAGATCGCCCGTCACTTCGCCTGAAACGGAAGCGAATCAAGGCAGGTACCACCGGCAAACCGGTGCCTCTTTAGAGTGCGTTGCGGAACCACCAGGACAAAAAGGGGTACGACCCCTTTTTGCAACCGTTGTATCCGGGTCTTTGTTTTCAGCCGTGGGCGTTCGCGCGCGCCGTCGACGGGAGGCGCAGACCCGCTAGTACAGCTGGCGCCACGTGTAAAACAACGCGGCATTGAAGGCCTGAATCGCCGCG
>QHWL01000683.1:5448-7738 GCA_003222555.1 Acidobacteriota bacterium
TGTCGCAACCCAGCCGGCGCGATGCCGCGGCGGAACCGCGCCGGCAAGCCAGATGAACGATGGAAACAGCACCGACGAAAACCGTCCGGCCGACACCAGGCCACCGGCGGCGAGCGGCGGCAGGATGTTGATAAGCAGAAACACGGCGTACGCCAGCCCCAGACGGCGTGCGACCGGCCAGGCGGTCGCCAGCACGAACACGACACCGAGCCCGTTCAACACATCGAGCGGAAGGGAGGCGACGTAGCCGCCCACCCCGGCATTCGCGATGATGTCGTAGCGACTCCCGACAAGCGCGGCGAGCCCTTGATACCTTCGTCCCCACGCGACGTGCCCGGCCACCCAGGCGAGCGGATCGCCTGTGAGATGCCAGACGAACGCAGCGTAGATCAACATGCCGACGCAGGGCATTGCCGCCGCTGCGAGGGCCTTGAGGAGCTCGTCGCGTCGCTCTCTTGAGCGCGCGGCGAGAAAGGTCCGCGATCCCATGACAGCCAGAAGGACGAGCGGCAGGGAGAGCTCGAAGCCGTTCGGGCGCGTCAAACCGACGAGCAGGCCCCACAGAGCGGCCCACCCGAATTGCTGCTTCGTGAAGTGGTAGAAGGCAGCCGTCGCACCGAGCAAGAACAGCGACTCGGTGTAGACGGCGCCGAAAAACAGCGCGAACGGATAGGCGGCGATCAGCCATAGCGTGTAGCGCGCCTGGTCCTCGCCGAGCGTCCGGCGCGCGAGCGCATAGAGATAGATGAGGGCGCCGAAAAACGCCGTCAGCGAGAGCATCAACCCGCCCCACGTGTACCCGAGCAGTCGCCCGCCAAGCAACCTGCCCAGGCCGCGCACGAGCATCGGGTAGGCAGGAAAGAACACGATGTTCTGCTGAAGCTCCGGCTCGCCCGGCACATAGCTGTAGCCGCTGGTCACGATTTGCAGATACCATCCGGCGTCCCACCGCACCGGCAGATTCGCAAGCTCGTTGTCGAAATGGCGCAAGGGCGCACGTCCGCCGGCGTACCCGAACACGAACACGGCGAGATAGCCAACGAGGAGAATCGCGGGCCGTGTACCGACGATCACCGCCGCCGCGGTCGGCACCGCGGGCAGACGCCACCACCCGATGACCCTCGGAGGCAGGTCGCGATAGACCGGCGCTGTCGTCGTGGAGAAATGGCGGACGACGCCGATCGCTAGCGCCCAGAGGAGCAACGGGTACGGTGATGTCACCGCAATCCGCCAGGCGCCGATGTGCAGGCGAAAGCCGCCCGACATCGCTACGATCCCGGCAAGGACAACGAGAAGCAGACAGACGATGTCGACCGCTCGCACCCAGCGCGGCACCGCGAGCGGCTCGGAGACCGGCGGGGGCATCAGCGATTGCGTGGTTGGGCCGCAGGCGTGTGAATGGGCGCGAGTATACCACTCAGCGCTTTCTCCTCCACCGCAACTCGCCGCAGGATGATCAAGCCGAAGACCAGCGTCACGATCGGCCCGGTGAAGCGTGCGCCGGTCATCAGCGCGACCGCGGCCAGCTCGCCGATCACGGCCGCGTAGTTCGGGTGCCGAACGTATCGATAGGGCCCCTTCGCAACGAGCGACGCGCCGGGGATGACGATGACGCGGAAGGTCCAGAACGGACCGAGTGTGAGAATCGCCCACCACTTCAACGCTTTGGCGGCTCCAAACAGTGCGATCCCGGCGAAGGCAACGCCTCGAGGCGGCGCGCCGACGACCTGAGTTTCGGCAATCATCGCGAGAAAAGCGGCCGGGTACACGACGCGCATCGTGTTGTATACGTCGTCTGGGGGCTCGATGCCGCCGCGCGCGAGCTGCGCGCGCTCGTTTCGCCACGCACGCCTTGCCTCGATCAGCATCAAACCGAAGACCACGGCGGCGATGGTGATAAGCATTATTTACTTTGCGTTGGGGCCCACCCCCAACGCCTGTGCCTTCGCGGCTTACGCCGCTCGGCGTTGTTACAAACGACTGTCTGCTTAGTCATCGCAGCCCCAATGCCCCTGCCTTCGCGGCTTACGCCGCTCGGCGCACTCTAGCGCGTCAGTTCCAAGCACCTTACAGCGTCAGCTCCCAGCACCCTAACGCGAAGTTTCTTCTAGCGATCAGCAACGGAGCAATCGCCCGCATGGGCGATCATCGCACGCAGGACGCCGGGCGCTACCCTGGCACCCAACGTCGCCGCCTCCACCGCACGTGGCGATCCGACCAGCCCGCGCAGAATGCGATTGAAGCGCCACTTTCCGGCGAACTCGGCTCGCCGCCGCTCGGCCAGGCGATG
>QHWL01000686.1 GCA_003222555.1 Acidobacteriota bacterium
CGCGCGAGCCGGGGTCCGTGCAGCCGCCACACGAGCGGGCTCGATGCGACGAAGCGGCGGTTGGGGACGCGAAGACCGTCCAGGAGCGCGCCGGCGCGGTCGAGCGCGCCATCCTCGAGAGTGATGGCATACGCGCGCGACGGCGTGGTGACATCGATGCGGACGGAGTCCATTTTTTATGCTCGTGGGGCGCCACCCACTCGCTCG
>QHWL01000687.1 GCA_003222555.1 Acidobacteriota bacterium
GAGCGCCGCAGCGCGAGCGAGCGGGGGTGGGGCCCCGCGAGCATACGAGATGACTCCGCCGCGAGGCAGCAGCGTCAGTTCGCGCTTGTAGGCGGGTGCCGGCGTGGGGCCCCAGCGCCAGTGAATAACGTCGTGACTACAGACTTCCTGATTATCGGCAGTGGCATCGCGGGGCTGCGGGCTGCGCTCGCGCTCGCGCCTGTGGGCCGCGTGCTCGTCCTCACCAAGGCGAATCCCACCGAAAGCAACACCGGCTACGCGCAGGGCGGCATCGCTGCGGCGATGGGTGCCGACGACAGCGGGGAGCTCCACGCCGCCGACACGATCCGCGCCGGCGACGGACTGTGCGACGAAGCGGCCGTTCGGGTTCTCGTCGAGGACGGACCGCGATACGTCGAGGAGCTGGTCGAGTGGGGCACACGGTTCGATCGCGAGGCTGACGGAAGGCTCGCGCTCGGCAGGGAAGCCGCTCACACCGTCCGCCGCGTGCTCCACGCGGGCGATGCGACCGGCCGCGAGATTGGCCGCGTTCTCTGGGAGCGCGTCGCCGCGCGGTCGTCGGTCGAAACGATCAATCACGCGCTCGTCACCGGCCTTCTCGTCGACAGTGGCTGCATCGGCGGCGCGCGGTTTTTCGATCGAACCGGCGCGCCGCACGAGGTCCGCGCGCAGGCCACGCTCCTCGCGACGGGCGGCGCCGGACAGCTGTTCCGCGAAACCACCAATCCGAGTGTGGCAACCGGCGACGGCATCGCACTCGCGTGGCACGCGGGCGCGCGGCTGACCGACCTCGAGTTCGTGCAGTTCCATCCGACGGCGCTCAACCGGAGCGATGCGCCGCGTTTTCTGATCTCGGAAGCGTTGCGCGGCGAAGGGGCGCGCCTGGTGAACGAGCATCACGAGGCGTTCATGACCAGGTACCATCCGGACGGCGATTTGGCGCCGCGCGACGTCGTCGCGAGGAGCATCGCGCGTGAGGCCGAGCGGACCGGCGGCCCGGTATTTCTCACTCTCTCGCATCTCGATCCAGCCTACGTCGTTCGGCGCTTCCCGACCATCGCGGCCATGTGCCGCGGGATCGGGCTCGACCTCGCGCACAATTTGATTCCCGTCGGACCCGCAGCGCACTACATCATGGGCGGCGTCGAGTCCGACCAATGGGGCCGCACGTCGCTGCCGGGTTTGTTCGCCGCGGGCGAGGTCGCCTGCACGGGTGTTCACGGCGCGAACCGGCTGGCGAGCAACTCGCTGCTCGAAGGGCTGGTCTTCGGAGCGCGGGCGGCCAGCGCGATGCAGCAGCCGCCGGAGGCGGCCGCGCTCAAGTCCGATCGAGTGACGCGTCCGGGCCCCGAGCCCGGAGTTCCGGGCCACGTCGCAAGGCCGCTCGATTCTCCAGGCGTCCGCGATTTGCTGTGGCGGTCTGTCGGGCTGTTTCGGACGCGGGGCGGCCTGCTCGACGCGGTGTCCGCGCTCGATGCCGCGTACGAGGCGGAGCGCAGCCGCGTGGCGGCATACACGACGCCTGACCTAGAACCGTGCCGACGATTCAATCTAATCACCGTCGCGTCACTCATCGCCCGCGCCGCCCTGAGGCGCGAAGAGAGCCGCGGCGCACATTTCCGGGAAGA
This sequence comes from Acidobacteriota bacterium, assembly GCA_003222555.1. Classification (GTDB taxonomy): domain Bacteria; phylum Acidobacteriota; class Vicinamibacteria; order Vicinamibacterales; family CAVVIG01; genus JAHFUJ01. The sequence continues at coordinate 1,629 of QHWL01000687.1, forward strand.
TTTCCCCGAGCGCGACGATCTACACTGGAAGGTCCACGTGGTCGACCAGCGAGATCAGGCCTAAAAGCTCCACCACGGCGATCGCGGAACACGAACCGAGGTCACGGTTCACATAATGAATCGGCCGTGCTCGCTGTAGCCCTCCGTGTTCACCGTGGTAGCGCCGCAGGCACAGACAGGTCTGAGACGATGGCAAACAAAAGCAATAAACCCGACGCGTTCGTCACCGAAATTACCCCTCAATCGCAGGACTTCTCGCGCTGGTACCTCGATGTCGTCCGGCGTGCGGAGCTGGCCGACTATTCGCCCGTCAAAGGGTGCATGGTTATCCGCCCTTACGGGTACGCGATTTGGGAGCTCATTCAACAGGCGTTGGATCGCCGAATCAAGGCGACCGGTCACGTCAACGCGTATTTTCCACTGTTCATCCCCGAGGGCCTGCTCCACAAGGAGGCCGAGCACGTCGAAGGCTTCGCGCCGCAGGTCGCCTACGTCACCCACGGCGGCGGCGAGGAGCTCGAAGAGAGGCTCGTGGTGCGGCCCACCTCGGAAGCCATCATCGGCACGATGTACGCCAAATGGGTGCAATCCTGGCGTGACCTGCCAATCCTCATCAACCAATGGGCGAACGTGGTGCGCTGGGAAAAAGTGACGCGGCCCTTCCTCCGGACGACGGAATTCCTATGGCAAGAGGGGCACACGGCACACGAGACCGAAGCCGAGGCCGAAGAGGAGACACGAAAGATCCTCGACCTCTACAAGGAAACCGTCGAGACGGAGATGGCAGTGCCCGTTGTCGCGGGCATCAAGAGCGAAAGCGAGAAGTTCGCCGGCGCGCTGCGCACGTACTCGATCGAGGCGTTGATGGGTGACGGCCGTGCCTTGCAGGCGGGCACGTCGCACAACCTCGGACAGAATTTCGCGAAGGCGTTCGATATCACCTTCCAGGCGCGCGACAAATCGGTCCAGCACGTGTGGGGCACATCGTGGGGCATGACGACGCGGCTCGTGGGCGCCGCCATCATGGTGCACGGCGACGACAGCGGGCTCGTGCTGCCGCCGCGGGTTGCGCCCTACCAGGTCGTCATCGTGCCGATTCCCCGTGGCAACTGGCAGGAGACGGTGCTCCCCAAGGCGCGCGAGATCCAGCAACAGCTCGTCGCCGGCGGGGTCCGCGTCAACCTCGACGATCGCGACGCGTACACGCCGGGCTGGAAGTTCGCCGAGTGGGAGCTCCGCGGTGTCCCGCTGCGCCTCGAGATTGGGCCGAAAGACCTGGAGAAATCTCAGGTGCTGGTGGCCCGCCGCGACACACGCGAAAAGCTCGGCGTCCCGATGGACGGCCTCGTCGGCCGCATCGGCGCGCTGCTGGACGAGATCCAGCAAAACCTGTTGGCTCGCGCGATGGCGTTCCGCGACGAGCACACGCAACGCGCCGACACTTACGACGCGTTCAAGCAAGCCATGGAAGGGCGGCCGGGGTTCGTGATTGCGCCCTGGTGCGGATCGGCCGCCTGCGAGGCGCAGATCAAAACCGACACGCAGGCGACCATCCGCAACATGCCGCTCGACCAGTCAACGCCGACAGGGCGGTGCATCCGGTGCGACAACGCCGCCCAGGCAGAGGCGTGGTTCGCGAAAGCGTACTGACTGGGGCAGGTGGGGCAGGTAGGGCAGGTAGGGCAGCAGGTGGACCGGGTGGAGGCATCAACCAGCCCCACCCGCCCTACTTCGCCACGCGACCAGTTCCTTCGCCGCATCCCCCCAGCGCTTCTGAATCCTCTTCATCACAGCGTGGCGGCGCGTGATTCGCTCGCGTTCGACGATGGAGTGGAACGAGTCGGCTAGATGCTGCCGCCACCACTCGTCGTCCCATCGCTGGTGGGCTGCTGCGATCGCCTCGAGACACGACGCGTTGCCCACGAGCGACAGCGCCGTAAGAAACTCAACCGGCAGCGGCGCCGCACTCGCTTTCAGTGACTCGCACAAATCGTACAGCGCCAAACGGCTCCCCCGGTTCGCCAGCACCACGTGCGCGGCTGCGCGCGCTCTGAGCCATTCCGGGCGGCGACCAGCCGGTACCAACGCTTCACGCTCGCGGACGCGCTCGATAA
>QHWL01000677.1 GCA_003222555.1 Acidobacteriota bacterium
CTCCAGTCGCGCGTCACCTACGCCCAGCGCCCACATTTGTTCCACAATCTCGGGCAAAAGCGATTCGAGGGAGTGACGGCGGCGTCGGGCCCCGCCCTCCAGCGCCCGATGGTCGCCCGTGGGGCCGCGTACGGCGACTACGACAACGACGGCGACCTCGATGTGCTGGTCACCGTCAACAATGGGCCGGCTCGACTCCTGCGCAACGATGGCGGGAACCACAACAACGTGTTGCGGGTGCAGACGATCGGCACCATCTCCAACCGCGACGGTATCGGCGCGCGCGTGGAGGTGTCGGTGCACGGCGGCGCCAAGCTCTGGCAAATCGTGAAAACCGGCTCGAGCTACGCGTCCCAGAGCGAGCTGCCGTTGACGTTTGGCCTCGGCAGCGCGACTGGCGTCGACGGCGTTCGGATCAAGTGGCCGAGCGGACGCGTGGACTCGGCCGGCGCGCTCAAGGCGAATCAGCTCGTCACGATCAAGGAAGGCACGGGCGTCGTGCGCGCGATGGCGATCAACCGCGGGACGACCTGATGCCTCCCTGCCCATCGTATCACCGGCTGTTGCCGCGCGTCATTCTGGCGGTCATCCTCGGCACCGCCGCCTGCAGCGATCGCGGCGGCCAGGAGGCGTTGAATGCGAGCCGCGAGCGGGCCTACCGGTCGAATAACCTGGGCGTCGCTCAACTCGAGCAATTCAAGTACCAGGAAGCGGCGGCGGCTTTCCGCCAGGCGTTAAGCGTCGATGCTTCGCTCGGCCTCGCCCACCTGAATTTGAGCCTCGCCTTGTTGTATGCGGGGGATCTCGAAGGCGCCGCGCGCGAAGCTGGCGACGCCTCGCGGCTGCTGCCATCCGCCCTTCAGCCGCCGTACGTGCTTGGCCTCATCGCCCGCGCCGAAAACCGCAACGAAGACGCCGCGCGCCTTTTCGAGCGCGTGCGCCAGATCGATTCCCACGACGCCGGGACCAGCATCAATCTCGGCCAGATTTACCTGCAGGATCGCCAATACGCTCAGGCCATTGCCGTGCTGCGTCCTGCGGTCGCTGACGAGCCGTACAACGTGACCGCAGCCTACAGCCTCGGCCTGGCGCTGACGCGCGCCGGCCAGCGTGAAGAAGGCCAGCGGATGCTGGAGCGCTCGCAGGCACTTCGCACGACCGGCTACGGGGTCACGTTCGGCACCACGTACCTCGAGCAAGGACGCTATGCCGAGGCGATCGCGTCAACGGGCGCCGAGCCGGACCTCGTCGACGCGAGCGTGCCAGCCGCGACGTTCACGCCGGCCGCGATCGGTTCAAGGGTGGCGGGCGCAGGCCAAGTCGTAGCCTCGCCGTACGGGCGGCGGTTCCCTGCCGACGACCTCATGGCCGGCGGCGCGCGGAGCATCGCCGCCGCGCTCGGGGGAGGTCTGGCGCTCATCGACTTCGATGGTGACGGCGATCTCGATCTGTTCGTGGCCTCGCCGGCGGGACAGCGCCTGTTTCGCAACGACGGCCGAAACGCGTGGACCGATGTGACTGCGGCGTCGGGTGTCGGTGGCCTTTCGGTCAGCGGCGTGCCGATCGGTTGCGTCGCCGGCGATTACGACAACGACGGGGTCCCCGATCTGTTCGTGCTGCGGTACGGCGGCAGCAGCTTGTACCACAACGACGGCGGTGGGCGCTTCAGAGACGTCACTGCCGCCGCCGGGTTGCCGGCGTATCCGTTCCTGCCAGGCGCGGCGGCGCTGGTCGACATCGACCACGATGGCGACCTCGATCTGGTCATTGCCGGATTGGCCGATCCCGCGGCGACCCGCGTGCGCGAGGCGGGCCGCATGGTGGTGTTTCCGCGCGAGTTCGCGCCAGCACCGGTTCTACTGCTGCGCAACAACGGCAATGGGACGTTCACGGACATCACCCGCGAGGCTCACCTCCAGGTCGCCACCCACGCGATTGCCGTGGTGCCGACCGACTTCGACAATCGCCGCGACGTCGACCTGCTCATCGTCAACCGTGACGCGCCGCCTTCGCTGTTCAAGAACATGCGTGATGGCACGTTTCGCGATGTCGCGGCCGACGTGGGACTCGCGGAAGCCGTTGGGCCCAACGACGAGGTTGCCGCCGTGGCGGCCGCCGACGTGAACAAGGACGACTTTCCGGACTTCTTCTTCGCTCGTGAAAGCGGCGGCCTCTTCGCGATGAGCGATTCCCGCGGACGATTCACCCTCATGGTCGATTACGACAATGACGGCCTGCTCGATCTTCTGACGTGGTCGGCTGACGGCCCGCACATGTTCCGCAACCTGGGTCGAGGGTGGAGCGATGTCACGAGTCGTGCAGTCCGCGTACCCGCCGGCGGCAACGCTCCGCAATTGATTTCGGGGCGCCAACTGGCACTCGCCGACTTGGATGGCGACGGCAACACGGATCTGGTCACCAGCCCCTCCGGCGCGGTCTCGTTGTGGCGCAACAGCGGCGACAGCCGTCACCGATCGCTCGCCGTCCACCTCAAAGGCCGCGTGAGCAACCGTCAGGGCGTGGGGTCGAAGATTCAGTTGCGTGCCGGCAGCTTGAGCGAGCGGCTAGAGAGCTCCGCCGCAACCCCGGCCACGGCGCCCGGCGATCTCGTATTTGGTCTGGGCCGCCATTCCGGCGCGGACGTCGTTCGAATCCTGTGGCCTTCGGGAATCCTGCAGGCCGAGGCGGCCGCCAGCCAATCTTCCACGGTGCCGTCGCCGATCTCGATCGAAGAGCTCAATCGAAAGTCTTCGTCGTGCCCGTTTCTCTACACGTGGAACGGACAACGGTTCGAGTTCGTGACCGATTTCTTGGGCGGCGGCGAGATGGGGGACCTGGAGGCCCCTGGAAAGTACAACAGCCCGGACCCCCTCGAGTACGTGCGAATTCGCGGCGATCAACTGCAGGCGAAAGACGGCCGGTTCGACATCCGGGTGACGAACGAGCTCGAGGAGACGTTGTTCGTGGATCGCCTTCAGCTTCTGGCGATTGCGCATCCGCGTGGGCTCGACGTGTTTCCAAACGAGGGGATGACCGATCCGCCGAAGCCGTTCCGCCTGTACGCCGTTGGTGACGAACGCGTCCCGGTTGCCGTCGACGATCACGGCCACGACGTCACCGAGGCTGTCGCGCGGGTCGACCGGCTGTATCCCGACGACTTCGCGCTCACGCCGTTTCGCGGCTACGCGGCAGAGCACACGCTGTCGCTCGACATCGGGCCGGTCCGAGAGCCGACGGTATTGCTGCTGACGGCGTGGACCGACTATGCCTTCTCCAGCGACAACCTTGCCGCGCACCAGGCGGGCCTGTCGCTCACGCCGCCGGCGCTGCACATCAAGGATGCCGCCGGCCGGTGGCGCCCGGCGATTGCCGATCTCGGCATCCCGGTCGGGCGGCCGCAGACGATTGCCGTCGATCTCGCACGCGTCCTGCGTCCCGGAGAGCACGAACTGCGTATCGTCACGAACATGCGGATCTACTGGGACCAGATTCTCGTTGCGAGCTCGGCGTCGGCCGACCGGCTGCAGATACTGCGAATCGATCCGAGCGCGGCGACCTTGCGTTCGCGTGGCTTCTCGGCGGAAGTACGGCCCGACGGGAAAGAGCCCGCCAGCTACGATTACGAGCGGGTGACGCTCCTGTCGCCCTGGAAAGCGATGCGCGGGCATTACACGCGCGAGGGCGACGTCCTAGCGTTGCTGATGCGCTCCGACGATATGTTCGTGATCGCGAAGCCCGGCGACGAGATAGCGCTCAGCTTCGATGCGGCGGCAGCCGGCCCGCTTCCCAACGGCTGGACACGCACGATTCTGCTGGCGGCGGACGGGTTCAGCAAGGAGATGGACATCAATTCCGCGAGTCCCGATGCGGTCGAGCCGCTGCCGTTCCATCGGATGCGGCGGTACCCGTACACCGCGCCGGAGCATTATCCCGACACGCCCGCGTATCGCCGCTACCGGGCGATCTACAACACCCGCGTGGTCGCCCGTCTCATCCCACCGCTCGACGGACC
>QHWL01000691.1 GCA_003222555.1 Acidobacteriota bacterium
TCCGGTCGAGCACCTTGAAGGTCTTCAGATCGAATATCACCACAGACTCGTCGATACCCGAGGTGGCAAATCCATGGCCCGTGGCATCAGCAAGCGCCGTCCCGTGCGCGCCCTTAATGCCAGTGACTTCGCCAAGCAGCTTCCCGTTGTTTTCATCGACCACCATCACGCGAGTTTGTCGGCTAATAAACAGACGGTGATTCGGTGGATCGGGGACGATGTAGTCCCAGCTGCCGTCCCCGCCGAGCGTGTAGGTGTGTGCGATGCGGTAAGGCGAGGACGACTGCGCGAGAAGTGGCGCCACACTCAGTGTCAGGATGAGCGCGATGTTGCGCATAAAGGCTCCTTTTCGCTTGGACTCTATCCCAGTCAGCATTCATTCGAGCCTAGGGCCGCCAGGGATGAGGCCCTCAAGTAAAGGTTAGAGCCCTGCCAGGCGCGACATTAGTCGCAAGTCGCAGGTCTTCCGTTGCCAGTCGCCAACCGTCAGGCCCGTTGCAGCAGCGGTCGTAGCGCGCGAATGTCCTTAAGGTGCTCGAGGTCGAAGACATCGTCAATCAAGCGCTTGCTTTTCGCAGCGCCGAGGAACGGTGCCATCAAGTCCTGGCACTTAGCGACGATCTCGTCCCGCGGCATCGGATTGTCCGTTGTGCCGCGCACCGCCTCCACGCGCTCGGTGAGGCGCGTCCCGTCCGTGAGCGTCACCTCTACGACGCCGATCCGCCGCGGGTAGAGACGCTCGAGCTCCTCGTCGGGCACGAGCTGCACCTTGCCGCGCTCGCGAAGTACCGCCGGATCTTTCATCCGCGGCTTGTCGTGCGCGGCCGCGAAGGACGCGGTCTTGTCGAGCAGCATGATCGCGATCATGTGCTGCATGGAGATGTCCGGCATGTCCCGGTTGTTCACCGTCTTGGCTTCGCTCGTCGCCACGCGCACAACGACCTTCTGCACTCGATCCGCCTCCCACGGATGCCGCTTCCTGAGGATCTCCAGCGCGTCGAGCGGCGCTTGAATGGTCCGCGTCACCTCGTACCGCTCGCCAAGCTTGTCGATGAGACGCGTCGGATCGGCTTTCGGCGCATTCGTGAGGAGGAAGTTGTCATCTCCGGACATGATGTCGTCGACGCCCGTGCCTCCCAGAGCGATCAACAAGGCGCTCGTCACCCCGTTGCGGGCCGGCATGCCGCCGAAGACCAGCGATTTTTCGACGTGCTCGGTATCGCGCTGCCACGCGGCGACCCCAGACGCCTGCTGGGCGCTGTAGTCGAGCAGCCAGCGCATCTGCTGGCTCGTGAGGCTTGCCGCGCAACCGGCCGCCGCCGCCGCGCCGAAATTATTGGCGAAGTTGTGTGAGCTGCGGTGCGTCTCCATCTGAAACGGGAATCCGCCTAGCGTCATCGTCACCCTCGTCCCGATGTCGTAGCCGAGGGCCACGGCGCGAAGGAAGCGTGAACCACTGACGCCGAAGTGCTCGCCGGCCGCGAGCGCCGCGGGCACGACCGCGCAGCCCGGGTGCGAGTGCGACGGCGCGTGCGAGTCGTCTGTTTCATCGGAATGCGCAAGCATGCCGTTGACGAGCGCGGCCTCGATCGCGCCGCACACGATGTTTGTGCCGACCACCGTGGCGGTTTTCTCCGCATCATGCGCGCGTGCGAATTTGATGGCGACCTGCGCTGGCGGCAGCTCGACGCCCGAGACCATCGCCGCCAAGGTGTCCAGAACGTGATGCTTGGTTTTCTCCGCCGCGTCGGCCGGCAGGTCGCGGCGCCCGGCCTCGCTCATGTATGTGCTGAGCGTCGTCATGACGCCGGAGGTTCCGTCGCCTTGACGTTGAAGCGACGGCGATTTCGAGGCTCGCATCCCGCGGGCCGGCGCCCCAGCCGCAGCCGCGACGATCCAGCCTGCGCGCTCCAGTAGGTGACGACGTGTCAGCCGATCGCCGGAATCCATGGTGACTCGCTTTCCTCAAAAGATGATCTTCATGGCGAGCTGAACTTGTCGCGCCGTGGTCTGCGTGCCCGTGATCTGGCCGGCGGTGGCAAGCGGCGCACCGTTTTGATCGAAGAGCGAGGTGCTGCCACAGGTCCCGCAGGGCGCGGCGAAGTTGTCACGGTTGAGGACGTTGAAAATCTCGGCGCGCAATTGTACGTTCAGCCTCTCCGAGCCCTTCTTGAGATAGTTGTTCTTGAAGAAAGACAGATCCATGCTCGCCAGTGCCGGGCCAACCAACGAGTTGCGGCGCACGTTGCCCAGCGTGGTGGTCGGGTTAGGCATGGCGAAGCACTCCGTCTTGATGTAGTGGGCTGGATTGCCGGGGTTGACCAGCGTGTCGCACCCCGGACCGCCGAGGACGTTCGGAAACGCGAACTGCGCACTGCCATTCATGCCAAGCGGATCGCCGTCGATGATCGGCGTGAACGGACTGCCGCTGCTCAACGATACGATACTCCCCACCTGCCAGCCGCTGCTGATCCATCCCTTGAATCCGGCCGATGTTTGTGCACCCGGAACGGCCCACATGACGTTAATGATCGCGTTGTGCGTGAGATTGAAGTCCGACGGACCTTTCCGCAGCTCGGAATCGAAGAACGGAAGTACCTTCACGGAATTCACGAATGTATCGCCCGCCAGGCCTGCCGAACCGGTATCGATGCTCCGCGACCACGTGTACGACCCCTGAACCTGCAGTCCATGGGACATACGCTTCTTGAGTTGGAATTGAAGTGAGTTGTAGTAGGAGTCGTTGATCCACATCAAGCCGTCGATGCGGCTGTAATTCGGGTTGATCACGGTTCCGCTACCTCGCGGGATCGGCCACGTGTAGTTGCCGGCCGCATCCTTTCCGGTCGGCAGCACGTAGTTGACGGTATCCGCACGAAACGCCTGGTTGAGACCGCGCGATCCGGCGTACGCCACCAGCACGGTCAGATTCGCGGCCAGTTCGCGCTGCACGTTCACGTTGTACTGATAGACGTAGTTGCGCTTCGGGTTCGGCTCGATATACGCGGCGCGGAAGGTCCGTGCACTTAACTGGCTGAACCCGACCGAAGGGAAATAGCCTTGGAAGAACGGCGCCGCGAACAGCACAGGCAGCTCGTACTGGTATGGGAGCGGCAGCACGTCGAAGATCCCCACGCCGCCCCGGATGGCCGTCTTGCCGCTGCCGGTCGGGTCCCAGGCGAATCCAACCCTCGGTTCGAAGTTCTTCAGCGTCGGATTGGTGAAGTAGGGATCTCCGGTGTGCGGAACGGCGTCGCTCATTTTCAGAAGCGTCGACAGCTTGCCGTCTTTCTCGCTGGGAATCGTCGCCATTTCGTAACGCAGCCCGAGATTCAGTGTCAGATTTGGTTTCGGGCGATAGTCGTCGTTCACATACGCGCCGATGACCCACTGGCGCACATCACGCGGCGTGATGGTGCCGGGCAGCGCGGCGCTCAGGTTCCTCGGAA
>QHWL01000692.1 GCA_003222555.1 Acidobacteriota bacterium
TTGACGATCGTCGATCTTCTTCCCGTCTGGTTCCTTCACACATTGGCAATGCCATCGGCACATCAGCAATCGTAGATCGGCAATCGTAGATCGTACATTTGTACACGTGCTAGCATTTGCCATGCCCGGACAATTCAGCAGCGCGCAGGTCGAGGCCCTCGCCGCGCTCGCGCATCTCGAGCTCGATCGGTCCGAAGTGGAGCTCTTTGCGCGGCAACTCGGCGAGATCCTCGACTACGCCGACCAGGTGCAGCAGATCGACACCGCGGGCGTTCCCCCAACGGCGCACGTGGTCACACGTCACAGCGGCGATCGGCCCGACGAAGTCGTCCCCTCGCTTGATCTGCGCGACGCACTCGCCAACGCGCCGGAGGTGGCCCCGGGCGCGGGATTCTTCAAGGTGCCGCGGGTCATCGGGTGAGCCAGCCGGCGACGCTTCGCGGAATTCGCGACGAGGTGAGCTCCGGCGCTCGCGCCGCCGTGGACGTGTGTCGGGAAGCGTTGTCACGCCTCGAGGCTCTCGACGCCGGTCTGCACGCCTTCAACACCGTCACCGCCGAGCGCGCGCTCGCGCGTGCCGCTGAGATCGATCGCGACCGCGCGGCCTGGCGCGACGCGCCGCTGGCCGGCGTCCCGGTGGCCCTCAAAGACAACCTCTGCGTGCGCGGCGTGCGCACGACGGCGTCTTCGCGCATCCTCGATTCGTTCGTGCCACCCTACGACGCCACCGTGGTCGCCCGGCTCGAAGCGGCAGGCGCCGTGGTGATCGGCAAGACAAACTGCGACGAGTTCGCCATGGGGTCGTCGACCGAGAACTCCGCGTTCGGGCCGTCACGTAATCCCTGGGCGCGCGATCGCACGCCGGGCGGATCGAGCGGCGGGTCGGCGGTGGCGGTTGCAGCAGGGATCACACCGCTCGCCATCGGCTCCGACACCGGCGGCTCCATCCGCCAGCCGGCGGCCCTCTGCGGGATCGTCGGCCTGAAGCCGACGTACGGCCGCGTCTCACGTTACGGCCTCCTCGCCTTCGCGTCGTCGCTGGATCAGATCGGGCCTCTCACCCGAACGGTCCACGACGCCGCGCTGACGCTGAGTGTTCTCGCGGGCCCCGACCCGGCCGATGCCACGAGCGCACCCGAACCGGTCGGCGATTACGTCGCCGCGCTCACGGGCGAGCTCGGGGGCGCACGGATCGGCGTTCCCTCGCGGATGCTCGATCACGGCGTGGACGCCGAAGTGGCGCGCGCCTTCAAGTCCGCGCTCGATACGCTCAGTAGCCGCGGCGCCGTCCTCGTCGACGTCGACCTGCCGCATGCGAAGTACGCAACCCCGGTCTACTACCTCGTCGCCACCGCCGAGGCGAGCTCGAACTTGGCGCGCTACGACGGCGTCCGGTACGGATACCGGGCCGGGCCGGGCGAGGACGGTCCGGCGAAAGCCGCGCAAGGTGCGGCGAACGCCGAGCACGGTCCGGCGAAAGCCGGACACTACGTACGGGACGTACGGGCCGAAGATGATCTGCGGACGATGTACTCGCGGACGCGGGAGCGCGGGTTCGGTGCGGAAGTGAAGCGCCGGATCATGCTCGGCACGTATGTGCTGAGCGCCGGCTATTACGACGCCTACTATCTCAAGGCACAGCAGGTGCGCACGCTCATTCTGCGCGACTACGACCGGGCGTTCGAACGCGTCGACGTGGTCGCCATGCCGACCAGCCCGACGGCGGCCTTCAAGATCGGCGAACGTGTCACCGATCCGCTGCAAATGTACCTCGGCGATGTCTTCACCGTGAGCGCGAACCTGGCGGGCCTTCCGGCGCTGAGCCTGCCCTGCGGGTTTACGACCGATGGGCTGCCGATTGGCCTGCAGCTCACCGGGCGGCAGTTCGACGAGGCAACGGTGCTGCGCATCGCGGACGGATACGAGAGGGAGACGGGGTGGTGGAAGGAACAGCCGGCAATTTGAGGATGAATGTCTGATCGGCGACGTGGAACGACGAACAGCTCCTGGCGCTGCGCCTCTGTGATCTCGGAGTGTCCATCGAAGGCACCGACCTCGAGCAGCGCATCGCGCACCTCAATGGGGAGCTCGAGGCGCGGGGCCTCGGGTTCCGTCCTCATTACTGGCTGTCCGACGAGTGGTTCACGCCGGACGGCGTGCCGGGCATCGCCATCCCCTTTTATCTCGCGCATCCGCGGCTGGCCAGGCTCGAGCTCGCCCAGATGCTCGAGGTCGAAGGCAGCGATGCTGAATCGTGCCTGAGAATCCTGCGTCACGAGGCCGGTCACGCGATCGACAACGCGTATCAGCTGCGGCGCCGGCCCACGAGGCGCCGGCTGTTCGGCCTCCCCGCCACGCCATACCCCGAGTACTACACGCCGAAGCCCTACAGCAAGAGCTTTGTGCAGCATCTCGATCATTGGTACGCGCAGAGCCACCCGGATGAAGATTTCGCCGAGACCTTCGCCGTGTGGCTGGATCCGCGGTCGATGTGGGCCGCGCGCTACGAGGGCTGGCCGGCGCAGCGGAAGCTGGAATATCTGGATCGGCTCATGCGCGAACTGGCGCGCACGCCGCCGCACCTGAAGTCGAAGCGTCAGGTGGATCCGCTGCGGCGCCTCCGCAAGACGCTCGGCGAGCATTACCGGAAGAAACGCGAGCACTACGGCCTCGACCACCCCGACTTTTATGAAAGCGACCTCCGTAACCTGTTCTCGGATGCGCCGGAGTACGCGAAGAACCCGTCGGCCGCACGGTTCGTCCGCCGGATTAGAAAAGAAGTCCGCGGCACCGTGGCCAGCTTCACCGACAGCTACCAGTACACGATCGACCAGCTCATCGAGAAGATCATCGTGCGCTGCCGCGAGCTGAATCTCCGCCTGTCCGATTCGGAGGAAGCCACCAAGATCGACTTCATGGTTTTCCTCACCGTCCAGACAATGAATTACCTGCACAGCGGCCGGCATCGGGTGGCCATATGACGGTGAGCCGCCTCCGTGTGCTGGCGCTGGTGCACCGGCATCTCATTCCGCCGGCGAGTGTCGAGGCGGGTGTCGACATCACCGCCGAGCCGTGGCGCACTGAATACGACGTGATTTCGACGCTCACCGCCATGGGCCACGAAGTGCAGGCTCTCGGCGTGCACGACGACTTGGGCGACATCCGCCGGGCGTCGTCTGACTGGAAGCCGCACATCGCGTTCAATCTCCTCGAGGGGTTCGACGACATCACGATCTTCGACCAGAACGTCGTCAGCCACCTGGAGCTGTTGAAGCTGTCCTACACCGGCTGCAATCCTCGCGGCCTGCTGCTCGCGCGCGACAAGTCGTTGTCGAAAAAGCTGCTCGCCTACCACCGCATCCCGGTGCCCGAGTGCGAAGTCTTCCGCAGCGGCCGGCCGATCCGTCGGCCCAAGCGGCTGCAGTTCCCGCTCATCGTGAAGTCCCTCACGCAGGAAGCCTCCGTCGGCATCTCGCAGGCTTCTGTCGTCGACAGCGATGAGAAGCTGAAGGAGCGCGTCACCTTCATCCACGACAGCATCGGCACCGCAGCGCTCGTCGAGCAGTACATCGAGGGACGCGAGATCTATGTCGGCGTGCTCGGGAACCAGACCCTTCAGGCGCTGCCCGTGTGGGAGCTGTTCTTCACGAACATGCCGGAAGGCGCGAAGCGGATTGCGACCGATCGCGTGAAATGGAGCGTCAAATACCAGAAGAAGTACGGCATCGACAGCGGGCCCGCGAAGGATCTCACCGATGCGGTCGGCGGTCAGATCCAGCATCTGTGCAAACGCGCCTATCGCGCGCTCGAGTTGAGTGGTTACGCACGCATCGATCTCCGCCTCGACGAAGCGGGGCGCCTGTGGGTGCTCGAGGCGAACCCGAACCCGCAGATTGCGCGCGGCGAAGACTTTGCGGCGTCGGCCGAAAAGGTCGGGCTGACTTACGAAGCCGTCCTGCAGCGCATCATCAATCTGGGCTTGCGCTGGCAGCCGGAGAGTGTGGCTTGAAACGGCGCTACCACGGAGCACACGGATGCAAACGGGAGGGGACGGACAGACTCTTTTAAGACCGTGGTTTCTGTAGTCGCGTTCCCGATCCTCCGTGACCTCCGTGGTAGCGCTCTGTGCGGGAATTTGTGGCGCCGTGGGCGACAGGTAATTCATCGGCTGATGGCTGATCCTTTCGTCGAGGCTCTTCACCACCGTCGCGGTCCCTCCCGAGGTCTTCTTCAGCTTCGTGAAACCGAAGACGACGCAGAACCCTATGAAGAGCGCCAGCACGAAAACCGTGCTCGATGCGAGCCCTTGGATCGCGCCCATCACGAGCTGCTGCACGTCGCTCATGCTTCACCCTCTCTCACCACCAGCCTGTACTCCGGGACGTCATAGTAGACCAACCCGCGGCGTACCTCTTCCATGGCCAGCCGCTCGGCCTTGTGTGCCATCAAAGCGTCCGCGCTGTCGAGACGCGGCCGGGCCCCACGACGCAACTGCTTCGCCCGTAACGCCGCGACGTCGACAAACAGGAACCGGCTCTGAATCGGAGGCGCCGGGTCGGACCGGCTGGTCGCCGCCTCCTGCCGCTC
>QHWL01000693.1:0-514 GCA_003222555.1 Acidobacteriota bacterium
CGCTCTACCGTCATCCCGACATTCGCGACCTTCGCGACCTCGGCGAGGAGGACCCTCTCGAGATCGAGGCCTCGAAGTTCTCGCTCAACTACATCCACCTCGGCGGCAACATCGGCTGCATGGTCAACGGCGCTGGCCTGGCCATGGCGACGATGGACATCATCAAGCTGGCGGGGGGAGAACCGGCGAACTTCCTGGATGTCGGCGGCGGCGCCAGCGCGGAGCAGATTCGCAACGCATTCAACATTCTCATGTCGGACAAGGCCGTGAAAGCGGTCCTCATCAACATCTTCGGCGGCATCCTCCGATGCGACGTGCTGGCCCAGGGCGTCATCGCCGCCGTCCGCGAGCTCGGCGTGCGGGTGCCGATCGTCATCCGGATGGAAGGCACCAACGTCGACGAGGGGAAGAAGCTGCTGCGCGAGAGCAGCCTGAACTTCACGACGGTCGACAGCATGGACGAAGCCGCGGAGAAAGTCGTGCAACTCGCCGCATGACAGCGACGGTTCATCAC
>QHWL01000693.1:531-2809 GCA_003222555.1 Acidobacteriota bacterium
AGAGAGAGATGTCCGTCCTTATCGATAAAAGCACGCGGCTGTTGGTTCAGGGGCTCACCGGCCGGGAAGGGACGTTTCACGCCAAGCAGGCGGCGGCGTATGGCACGACGGTCGTCGGTGGCGTCACGCCCGGCAAAGGGGGGACGACGCACGAGGGCTGGTCGATCTTCGATACGGTGCACGGCGCCGTGAGAAAAACCGGCGCGAACGCGTCGGTGATTTTCGTGCCGCCGCCGTTTGCGGCCGATGCCGTCATGGAAGCAGCCGATGCCGGATTGGCGCTCGTCGTGTGCATCACCGAAGGCATCCCGACCTTCGACATGATGCGCGCCATGACGTTCTTGAAGGGACGGCCGACCCGGCTGGTGGGACCGAACTGTCCCGGCGTCATTTCGCCGGGCAAGGCCAAAGCCGGGATCATCCCCGGGCACATCTGCAAAGAAGGCCGCGTCGGCATCGTCTCGAAGAGCGGCACGCTCACCTACGAAGCCATCCATCAGCTCACCAAGTTGGGAATGGGCCAGACGACCTGTATCGGCATCGGCGGCGATCCGCTGATCGGGACGTCGTTCATCGATGCGCTGACGCTGTTTGCGGCCGATCCCGACACCGATGCCGTCGTCATGATCGGGGAGATCGGCGGCACAGCCGAAGAGGATGCCGCCACGTTCATCAAGCGCGAGTTCCACAAACCGGTGGTGGGGTTCATTGCCGGACAGACCGCGCCGCCCGGGCGGCGCATGGGTCACGCCGGCGCGATCATCGCCGGCGGGAAGGGCACGGCGTCGGAAAAAATGGCCGCCCTCACGGCGGCGGGCGTCACGGTCGTGAGGAGCCCGGCAGATATGGGCGAGGCGATCAAGAAGGTCCTCGGCACTCGGTGACGGGCCGTGCACCGGCGTGCAGTGAACCTCCACCGCTCGGCGCCAAGGCCGAAGCCCCGAGCACCATCCCCCGTTTTTGTGCGTGATATACTCGATCGGTTGCCCTTCCTCGGCGTGACCGGCGAGATCTGCTGATCTTCAGCGCTCAGCTTGGCGCTCGTCATAAAACAGGAAACAGGATTCTAGAATGTCACCGACAGACCTTGCCGTTCAGGAACAGCAAGCCCCGGCCCGCGCGCAACGCGTGACCAACGATTTCAGCATCCAGGTGGCCACCGTCAACGGCTCCGGCAGTCAGACCGCGAACCTCGTGCTGCTGCAGTCGATTCTACTCATGGGCGTGCCCGTGTCGGGCAAGAACATGTTCCCGTCCAACATTGCGGGACTGCCCACGTGGTACACCATCCGCGCGAGCAAGCGCGGGTACGTCGCCAGGAAGAAAGAAGTCGATTTCCTCGTCGCGATGAACCCGGAAACCGCCAAGGAAGACGTGCTCACGCTCGAGCCCGGCGCGGCCGTCGTTTACGACGAGCCGCTCAAGCTCAACACGCTCAGAAACGATCTCGTTTTCTACCCCGTTCCTTTCGACAAGCTCGTCGTGCCGGTCTGCCCCGACGCGAAGCTGCGCCGCCTGGTCCGGAACATGATCTACGACGGTGTCCTGGCCAAGCTGCTGGGTATCGACATGGCGCTGATGGAGAAGGCACTCTTCAGACAACTTGGCCGAAAGGCGAAGGCCGTGACCCTGAACGAGGGGGCGCTCAAAGCCGGCTGGGACTATGCCGAAGCGAACCTGAAGAAGCAGGACCCGTTCTTCATCGAGCCGATGAACGAGACCGCCGGCAAAATCCTCATCGAGGGCAACTCGGCCGCCGCCATCGGCTGCATGCTGGCCGGCGTGACGGTCGTCGCCTGGTATCCCATCACGCCGTCTTCGTCGCTGTGCGAGTCGCTCATTGCGTACATGAAGAAGTACCGGATCGACAAGGAGACCGGGAAGGCCACCTTCGCGATCGTCCAGGCCGAGGACGAGATCGCAGCGCTCGGCATGGTCATCGGCGCGAGCTGGGCCGGTGCCCGATCGATGACGTCGACTGCCGGTCCGGGGATCTCACTGATGTCGGAGTTCGTGGGCCTGGCCTATTACGCGGAAACGCCGGCCGTCATCTTCGACGTGCAGCGTGTCGGGCCGTCCACCGGTCTGCCGACGCGGACGGCGCAGGGTGACATTCTCATGACGGCGTTTCTCTCCCACGGCGACACCAAGCACATCATGATCATCCCCTCCTCGGTCGAGGAGTGCTACACCATGGCGCAGCAGGCGTTCGACCTCGCCGAACAGTTCCAGACGCCGGTCTTCGTCATGATGGACCTGGACCTCGGGATGAACAACT
>QHWL01000693.1:2986-3567 GCA_003222555.1 Acidobacteriota bacterium
CCACAACGCCAAGGGCCAGTACAGCGAGCGGCCGGACGACTACGTGGACAATATGGACCGGCTGGCGCGCAAGTTCGAGACGGCGCGCAGATTCGTCCCCAAACCCGAGATCGAAACCGTGGCCGACGCCAAGGCGGGCTTGATTGGCTACGGCACGTCGCACTGGGCCATCGGCGAGAGCCGCGACCAGCTTCGCGAGGAAACCGACTTCAAGACGTCGTACTTCCGCCTGCGCGCGTATCCGTTTAACGATGAACTCGCCACGTTCATCGATGCGCACGATCACGTTTATGTGATCGAGCAGAACCGCGACGCGCAGCTGCTGCAGCTGATGACGCTCCACCTCACGCCGGATCGCGTGAAGAAACTTCGGAGCATCCTTCACTACAACGGTTTGCCGATCGACGCGCGAAGCATTACCGACGACCTGCTCGCGCAGGAAGGCTACGAGGTCGCAAAGAGAACGACCCGCGTCGTTGCGGCCGGGTCATCGGGAATGACGGGCGGAGAGTAGCCGCGCACCCGAGGCCGAGAGTCTACGCTCGAGGCCGAGGGACAGCGAAGACCGTGCCGGGCGTGGG
>QHWL01000693.1:3685-4579 GCA_003222555.1 Acidobacteriota bacterium
AAAAAGTTAATCAGCCATGGCCATCAAATCAAACCGGATCGGACTGGAAGTCATGCCGTATCGCGGCGGCAAAACGACGCTGTGCGCAGGGTGCGGACACAACGCGATTTCCGAGCGCATCATCGATGCCTTCTTCGAGATGGGCATCGACCCCAGCCGGGTGATCAAGCTGTCGGGCATCGGCTGCTCGAGCAAGAGCCCCGCGTACTTTCTCGGCGGATCGCACGGCTTCAATACCGTCCACGGCCGCATGCCATCGGTTGGCACGGGCGCGATGCTGGCGAACGGCAAGCTCATTGCCATCGGCATCAGCGGTGACGGCGACACCGGCGCGATCGGCATCGGCCAGTTCGTGCACCTCATGCGTCGCAACCTGCCCATCATCTACATCATCGAGGACAACGGCTGCTACGGGTTGACCAAGGGCCAGTTTTCGCCCACGGCTGACCTCGGTTCGACGCTCAAGAACGGTGTGGTGAACGATCTCCCCCCGATCGACACCTGCGCCCTCGCGATCGAGCTGGGTGCCACCTTCGTCGCGCGCTCGTTCTCGGGCGACAAGAAACAGCTCCTGGCGCTGCTCAAGGCCGCGCTGGCCCACCGGGGAACCGTGATGCTCGACGTGCTGTCCCCATGCGTGACGTTCAACGACCACGAGGGCTCGACCAAGAGCTACGCGTACGTCAAGGATCACGAAGACCCGCTCGAGGACGTCAGCTTTGTGCCCTTCTTCGAAGACATCAGCGTCGACTACGAGCCCGGCTCCATGCAGGAAGTGACGATGCACGACGGCTCGAAGCTCTATCTGAAGAAGCTCGAGGAGAACTACGACCCCACCGACAAGATCTCGGCCCTCAAGCGGTTGCACGAGACGGCGCGTCGTGGCGAGTACGC
>QHWL01000693.1:4608-5713 GCA_003222555.1 Acidobacteriota bacterium
GCTGGCGACGTTGCCGCTCGAGCGCGTGAGGCCGTCCCGGGAGGCGCTGCAAGAGATCATGGAGTCGCTCCAGTAGCGATGACCGAGCTGACCCTGGCGATCATCAAGCCGGACGCCGTCGGCCGACGCCTGGCTGGTCGGATTCTTCAGCGCATCGAAGACGGAGGTTTTCACATTCGAGCCATGCGGCGAGCCCATCTGAGCCGGCGCCAGGCGGAGGGCTTCTACGCGGTCCATCGTGAGCGACCGTTCTTTGCCAGCCTGACCGCGTTCATGTCGTCGGGCCCGGCGATTATCCTCGTGCTCGAAGCCGAGGATGCCATCAAGAGGTGGCGTGCGCTCATGGGAGCGACCGACCCGGCGAAGGCCGAACCGGGCACCTTGCGCCGGGAGTTCGCCGAGTCGATCGAGCGCAACGCCACCCACGGCTCCGATGCGCCTGACACGGCGGCGTATGAAATCGGCTACTTCTTTGCCGGCGTAGAGCTCGTCGAGTGACCAACCGTTCGTGAACGGATTGCATGGCGAAGACGCTGGTCGTCGTCGGATTGATGATTGCGGCCCTCGGGCTCCTCACCTGCCGGGAGACTTGGCCGTCCGCCGCGGCAATTTCGGGTTCTACTTCCCGTTCACGACGTCAATCATCCTGAGCCTGTTGATCACGCTGCTTCTCGCGTGGCTGCGCCGTTGAGCCAGGCGAGCAGGCGCCGGTTCGCCGTGTCTGAACGTGAATCGCGTCCGCCCGCCGCGGCGCCTGGAAGACGATGAGCATCAAACCGGACAGTTGGATCAAGCACATGGCGCTCGAGCACGGGATGATCGAGCCGTTCGTCGAGAGCCAGACCCGCGCGGGCGTGGTGTCCTACGGCGTGTCGTCCTACGGTTACGACATCAGGGTGGCCGACGAATTCAAGGTGTTCACCAACGTCTTCAACACGGTGGTCGACCCGAAGAACTTCGATCCGAAATCGCTCGTCGACATCCGGGCCGATGTCTGCATCATTCCGCCGAATTCCTTTGCCCTGGCGCGCACAATCGAGTACTTCCGCATCCCGCGCGATGTCCTCACGGTCTGTCTGGGCAAATCGACGTACGCCCGCTGCGG
>QHWL01000694.1 GCA_003222555.1 Acidobacteriota bacterium
CGTCGAACCGATGATCGACGCGGAAGTCGATCGCCTGGTTATTCTGCGTGCGGTTATTCGTGAACGCGTAGTTGTTGGACAAGGCGCCGTTCGTGGGCATCGGATAGAGCGCCACGTACTTCGCCGCGATCGGATCGAGACGGTTGGCGGGAATCACGTTCCCCGGGAACGGGGTGCGCACCGCGTTAATCGGGTCGTAGATCGGCGTGGAGAGCTCTGAGAAATCGCCCATCCGCATCTTCACGGTCGGAACCGTGATGAGGAACGGCACGCCCTGTTTGATGCGATAGCCTTCGTAGTCGGCGAAAAAGAAGGTCTTGTTCGATTTGATCGGCCCGCCGAGGCTGCCGCCGTACTGATTTTGCCGGGTGATCGGCTTGCCTTCGGCGAAGAAGAGACGCGAATCGAATCGCTCGTGGCGGCCGAACTCGAACCCCGAACCGTGGAACTGGTTGCCGCCTGACTTCGTAATGATGTTGATGACCCCGCCGAGCGTCCGGCCCGTCTCGGCCGTGTACATGTTGGTCTGGACGCGCACTTCCGCAATCGCATCAATCGACGGTTTGATCGCCACCGTGCCGATGCTGCGCTCGTTGTTGTCCATGCCGTCCACGAGCTGATTGTTCAGGACATCGTTGACCCCGTTAATCGAGACCGACGAGGTCTGTCGCCGTTCGTCAGGGCGCGTGCCATTGGCGAGAGAACTCACCGCGCCTTCGTTGGCGCCGGGAATCAGCTGCACCATGCGGATGATGTTGCGCCCCGGTATGGGTGCATCCTGCACCGTTTTCTGGTCGATCAGCGAGCTGACGGTTGCCGACTCGGTCTGCAGCAGTGGGGACTCGCCGATCACGAGGACGGTCTCCGAGACGGTGCCGAGCTGCATTTTGGCGTCGACACGGGCGCGGTCTCCAGTGGCCAGCTCGACCCGGCTATTCACTGTCTGGAAACCCTGCAGCTCGATCTTCACTGTATAGGTGCCAATCGGCAGAAGCGTGAACACATAGTCGCCGGTTTCGCTGGTGATGGTGGTGCGCGAGATTTTCGTTGCGGCGTTCTCTGCGGTCACAGTGGTGGCCGGCAAAACGCCCCCGCTCGTGTCCGTCACGCGGCCGACGATGTCGCCCGTGCCCTGGGCGGATGCAATCGCGCTGAACACGAGAAGACCGATGAGAGCATTGAGTGACCAACGGATGGGGTGCATTGCGACCTCCCAAAAAAGGTTTCCGCAAATTTCCGGCCGGGTCCGGCTCGCTGGTGTGGTGAGTGCGCGGCATCGTATTGAAAGGGATCTGTGGAAAACAAGAGCGATCGGCCATTTGTTACAGCCCGGAACAATTGCTTACACGCTGAGACAACTGCCGAGTACGAAAGAGACATACGATACCTCGATTGAGATCATGCGTGGTGGCTTGCTTCAAGTTATGTGGCGACGACGCCGAGGTAGACGACGACCTAGGGCTTCAGGTTCGGTAATGCCGGGCTAGAGGGTCGGTGGCGTCCGGCTTCAGCCGGACCGGAGGATGACAATGAAGAACCTGTTTCTCGCTGCGGGCGCATGCGCCCTGCTCGGCATCGCCGTATTCGCGGCCCAGTCCCAGACGGCGCCGGCGCAGCAGCCGCCGCCGAGCGCCGATCCCTATGCCAGCAATCCAGACCCCGGCACGACGCAGTTTCCGCTGGCCGCTCCGGCCGGAAAGGACAGCGGCGCGCGAATGACGGCCCCGGCCGGCGCCCTCAACCAGGGACCGTTCGATCCCGCGACCTGGAAATACGGCGGCGCCTTCAACCCGCCGGCGGGCTCGAAGATCTGGAACCCGGTAAAGCTCAAGATGATGCAGGGCGGCAAGGTGACCGGCGGCACGGTGTTCAGCGCCACCGATCCGGCGACCTACTGCGCGATGGCCAACGCCGGGTACGACTTCATCTGGACCGAGATGCAGCACAACGACCGCGACTGGGAAGCGGTTGCGCGCATGTGGCGCACCTGTCCGAATGCGAAGGCGGTGCCGGGCGTGCGCGTGGCGTACGCCGACGAGCGCGAGATCCAGCACGCGCTCGACGCCGGCGCCCTCGTCGTCGTGGTGCCGACGGTCGATTCGCTGGCCGAGGCGATCGAGGGGCGGAACTGGACGTACTTCCCGCCGCTCGGGCGCCGCAGCAACGGCGGCGGCCAGGCGTTCGACGGTGCGATGTGGGGCAACGTTCCCGGCGGCTACCGCAATACGATCAACGACAACGTCGTGCTGATCGAAATGATCGAGACGCTCGAAGATCGCCAAGGTCCCCGGCGTCACCGCGGTGTTCGCGGCGAGCGGCGACTTGGGCAACTTCTCGGGCTTCCGGCAGGGGACGCCCGACTACGAGCGCGCGATCAACATCGTCCACGACGCGGCGATCAAGGCGGGGAAGCGGCTGTGCGGTCCGTTCGCCTGGCGCGACCGACCAGACTTCACTTGCTTCCAGGCCGGCAGCGAGACCGCGGCGATCGCGCGGGGTGTCGTCGCGGAGCTCGGGATGCTCGCGAACACGCAGGCAAAGCCCGAAGTCGGCCCGTTCGCGGCGCCGCCGAAGCACTAGCCATAGGTCCTTCGCTTTTCAACTCAGTTCGGTAGAGCGAACACGAAGAGCGTGAGCCCGGCCATCGCCGCCACGTACTGCTTGCCATTCACCGCGTA
>QHWL01000673.1:0-1887 GCA_003222555.1 Acidobacteriota bacterium
CAATCGAAGCCAGGCGGGAGTTTGGTGGCAACTGCACCATGAAATGCGCAGCCGGCGAGGGAGATTGCCCGGGAGATGTTTTGAACTGAGCGACGATGAGCCCGCCCGCGACCGCGCCGATCGCAGTCACGCCAGCGACGAACAACCATCGGCGCAGGCGATCGCCACGAGCGCTCAACCCACGGTCGGCGTCAGTCGCAGTTCCGCTGCGCGTTTGTTGGATCTCCTCTTCGATCTCCAGACGCGCGTCGCCGATATCTCGCAATCGTCGCTGAGGATCTTTCTCAAGGCAGCGCCCCAGCAGCCGCCTGAGGGCAGGTGACAGATTGCGAGGCAGTCTCGACCACTCGGGTTCGCGTTCGATGATTCCGGCGACGAGATCCGAACTGGTCTCTCCGGCGAATGCGGGTCGTCGGGTGAGCGTTTCATAGAGCACACAGCCGAACGCCCAGACGTCTGTGCGTTTGTCGACTGGACGTCCGCGCGCCTGCTCTGGACTCATGTAGGCCAGAGTACCCAGAATCGTCCCTTCACGCGTCTCGCCTACCGTGGGCGACTGCGTCAGATCATGAGCTCCCGACTCGCCCACAGCTTTCGCGAGTCCGAAATCGAGCACCTTCACGACGCCGCCTGGTGTGATCTTGATGTTCGCCGGTTTCAGATCGCGGTGAATGATCCCTTTGTCGTGTGCCGTCTCGAGCGCGTCGGCGATTTGGCGGGCGATGGTGATTGCTTCATCCAGCCGAATCGGACCGCGTGCGATCACGTCCGCGATAGTCGGTCCATCAACGAGTTCTAGCACGAGCGCTTGCTCGCCCTGCGATTCCTCAAGGCCGTAGATGGCCGCAATATTGGGATGATTCAGCGCAGCGAGCATCTGCGATTCGCGTTTGAAGCGCGCCAGGCGATCGGAATCAAGCGCAAACAGTTTGGGCAAGACCTTGAGCGCAACGTCGCGATTCAGCTTCGTGTCATGAGCGCGGTACACCTCGCCCATCGCGCCAGCCCCGAGGACGGCAATGACTTCGTACGAACCTATTCGCTGACCAGGGATGAGCGTCGGATGAGACTGTGTCGGATCCAGTGGTTCCGGTACGACGCCAGGCGATTTGGGATGAATCCGCTCTTCAGCCCCGGGTAATCGATCGAGGAAGCTGACATCTACAGCCTCCGCGGCCAACAGTGACTCGACATCCTGACGCAAAGCCTCGTCGTCACCGGCCGCCGCGGCCACAAAGGCGTTACGCTGCGCGGCTGGCTGATCGATGGCGGCTTGAAACAGTGCCTTCGCACGCGTCCATCGTTTGTCAGTCATGACCGCAGCTCGGACCCGAGCTCACGCTTGAGCCACGCCTTCGCCGTCCGCCAGTTGCGCTCGACCGTCGACGTCGATACCTTGAGCACGCACGCCGCTTCTTCGATGGTCAGTCCGCCAAACGCGCGCAGCTCCACGAGTCTGGCCAAATCCAGGTCAGCTTCCTCCAGGCGATCCAGCGCGTGATCGAATGCGAGAATCGGGATCTCGTTCGGCGCGGCTGCCTCTTTCGCCTCATCGATTGAGACGCACTGTACGCCTCCACCCCGCTTACTCGCGACGTGACGACGGGCGTGATCGATCAGAATCCGACGGACGACCTGCGCCGCCGCGCCGAAAAAATGCGCCCGGTCCCGCCAATTGACGTGACGCTGATCGACGAGCCGGAGGTAGACCTCGTGAACCAGTGCGGTCGGCTGCAACGTGTGGCCGACTCGCTCGCTCCGAAGCTGGCGCGCCGCAATGGCGCGCAGCTCCGCGTAGACCAGCGGCAGCAACTGATTGAGTGCACTGCCGTTGCCGCGACTCCATTCGCCGAGGAGCGTCGTGACATCACCAGACGAGGCCATCAG
>QHWL01000673.1:1958-2421 GCA_003222555.1 Acidobacteriota bacterium
CAGCCTGGATGACGGATCAGGGCCGCCGCTTGCGCGATCTCCATACAAAGGGGCCGGAAACATGAACCTCGCAAGATTGGCCGGAAAAGAGGAGGCGACTATGCGTTCACGTTCAGAAAGATTCCATTTTCAGAGACTTGCAGCCGTACTTGCTGCCGCGATGCTTCTCGCATGCGCGGCCACTGCATCCGCAGCCACAACGGAAACGTTTGTACCCACGACCGTTCATTACCCGGGCTCGACGTCGACAGCGGCCAGGGGCATCAACGACAGCAGAGATATTGTCGGCACGTATTTTTGTGCCGCTCCATGCGTGAACCCCCAGACGGCAGAAGTGAGCGCCGCCGGCACACATGGGTTCCTGCTGCAGGACGGCGTCTACACGCGCATTGACGTGCCCGCCGAGGGTCGTACGGCGACGACCGCGCGCGGCATCGGTGAGCACGGAGTCATCGTCGGACAC
>QHWL01000673.1:2670-5869 GCA_003222555.1 Acidobacteriota bacterium
ATGGCGTCGCGCCCAGCGGCGAGATTGTCGGATTTTACTTGTCCTCGGGCGTGAGCTATATAGCCGGCGAAAGACATACGGTCGCGACCACGTTCACATTTGAAGGCGACCTTTTCACCCTGGCGTGGGACGTCAACGCCAGAGGCGATATTGTCGGTGTACGAGGGGACAACGCGGCCAATACGGTTGGTTCTGCCGTAAACCCACGCGGCTTTCTACGAACCAGGCATGGGGACTATCGCACGCTCGAAGTCCAGGGCGCGCTCAGCACACAGGTGTTCGGCATCAATAACCGCCGCGATATCGTCGGTCTATACACCGATGCCACAGGGACCCATGGATTTGTTTATCGCCTGAAACGGGACAATGGGCGCGATAACGAGCGAGACGACCGGGATGACGACCGTGACGCGCACGATCGTAACCAGTAGTCATCGTGTGTGGGACGACACCGACGCGACGACGAAGACGCGCCTGGCGGACCTGTCGAGCGATGCGATCGAAGGCTACTTGCGCTATCGGTTGCGTCAGCGGGCGAAGTGGGAGACCGGGGATCGTGGAAAAGGGAGTGCTCAAGCCTCCACGGTTCACTAAGCTGCGCAGGCTTCGGCGCATCCTGAACGTCGCGGTTCGCAAGAAGCTGTTGCCGTCCAATCCGTGCGGGGCGTCGAGTTCCCGGTCGCGGTGAAAGGGTTGTTCCGGCCGCATGATGTTTCGTGGTGGGAGCAGCGCGAGGCGCTGCAGAAGCTCAATCGTCGCGGCGACGAGTCTGCGGGTGTTTTGGGACAGGCGGGATGATGAATCGGAGTTTTGGGACGGTTCTGCGACAGTCTTCGCCAGGAAAGCGAAGGACGCGAACGAGCGAGGTGCGAGAAAACGCAGTAAACTTAGCGATCTTCAGAGTCGGGGCGTAGCGCAGCCTGGTAGCGCACCTGCCTTGGGCGCAGGGGGTCGCTGGTTCGAATCCAGTCGCCCCGACCACTTTCTCGAACGTTTTTGAACGTTTTGAAAACTGGCGGACGCAGACCGACCGTCGGCTGACAAATGGTTGACAATCGGTAGAGCCTGAACCCAGTTTGTTTCGCACGTCTTCACCCCGCCTCTTTACCCGGCCCCAACGTTCGGTTCGTCGGACTGCTCGATTCGTCTGGTGCGCCGCTCGCGAGCCTGGCGCATCAATTTCGCAAAGGAATTCCCGAGCGTTCATGTACCGCTGAGTGGTCGTAATGCTGGCGTGCCCGGCCAGCATCTGCAGCTCGTGAACGGGCACCCCCTCGTCCGCCAATCGCGACAAGGCTTCGTGCCGCACGTCGTGCCAGTGAAGGTCGACCCGGGCGAGCGCTTCGCGGTTCGACACGCGGTGGCTACTTCCCTGTCGTGTCGGCTCGATGCCGTTGACCAACAGGCGCAGAGTCTCCCACGCCGATCGGAAGCTCTTCACGTAGGCTCAGGGTCGCGTCCCCGAAGACGTACGCCTCCAAACCGAGAAACGCGCGCCGGCGCAAGAGCTTTTCGAGTCGACTCGCGGGCTCAAACGGAATGACACGGGCCACCTCCGTCTTCGAGTGCTCTTTCAGGAGGCGGATCCAGCGATGCCGCCAGTCAACGTACTTGTTCTGGATCTTCAGCATTTCGCCGCGCCGGCAGCCGGTGTCGAGCGCCCCGATGATCCGGTCGCGCATCTCGTCACCCGTGGTCAGCTTGACCTCGGGATTCCAGATGTGGCCACGGACAATCTCACTACACAGCGGCCGGGAGATGTTGAATGCCGCCGCAAGCTCGCATTGTTGAACGCCAGCTTGGGCACGCGCCCGTATCGCCCGGACATCATCCCAGGTCAGCTTGCGGTCCGACGAGACGGCTCGTTCAACTGCTTGCAGGCATCGAGCAACCGCTGCTCTTCTGCTTCCGAGACGCGCCGTTCGCGCCGCCGCTCATTCTTGCCCGGGATTCTGACGCCTCGACGATGGAAAGCCGTCGCTGTGAGGAGATCGCGGCCGATCGCCCAGTTACAGACGTGCCGCAGCCGAGCGAGGTAGCGGTTCGTGGTTGCGACCGCGCGATTCGCATATCGCGCTTTGAACTCCTCGATCGCGTCCGGACGTTCGAGCGCTGTCGCCGGCAGCCCACCAAGGTGCGCAGTCAGAACACTGAGTTGACTCACCATCCTGTCGCGGCTCTTGAGCGGCTCGACGTCGATGTATCGCGCCCGGTACAGGCTCAGCAGATCCGCAACGGTTGCGGGCCGGTCAGTCGCAGCCTCGCGATCGGGCGCAACCCGCGGATCTTTACCTGACACGATCTCCCGATGAACTTCGGTTCCCAGACTTTCTCCGCTTCCTGCTTCGATACCACTGATGCCTTCGCGCCTCTTGTGAACGCGAAGTTGTCGACCGGCATCCTGTATCTGACGCCGTTGTGCACGACGTCCAGCCACCAGGGGTGGTCGCAGCGCGGGCTCGTTTTGCAGCCTTTGCTGCGACACGGTTTACGAACAGCCATACGGGTCCCCTTTCGATTAAGACCCTCTCGTCGGTGTTCCCGACACTCTCGTTGGTGCTCCTCGACGAATCCAGTCGAGGACGTCTATCGGATGGAACCTCCTTCCTCTGACGCCGAAGCGTTGCGAGACCAGAAGACCGCGCAAGTACGCGCGGCGCACGGTTTCCTCATGGCAGCCGACGAACTCCGCGACCTCGAACGCAGTCATCAGCCGGTTTGGCAATCCGCTGTTGGCCAGCGCTGTATCGATAGCGACTTGAGCGTTGTCCGCAGTATGCGCCGATTCCGGATACACGTCCCTCTTCATACCGTTCCTCCGCACAGCTGTGGCGCCGCTGCCTTCGGTGGCCTCACGCCGCCTCGGGCCTTCTTGCGTTCGGCTGCGACCCTAACCAACCGTCCCGGTAACGAGTGCTTCCTGGCTGTTGCCCTCAGGGCGAGCAGTTTGAAGCGCTCCACGAGGCTTCAGGCTGACGTGGAGGCGTGGCGCCCCAGCGCCACAAGAAAACGAGGTTCAACTCCGTTGCAACCGCCCCAACCGCTTGCCGATGGTGTTGCCTGCAGCACGACGTCTGAGTAAAACACGCCGCCGTGTCGCCTCCGCCTGCGTGTCGTCCCTCTGGAGTATGCTTGAGCCGGTCACGCTGTCGCGGAGGAACTCGTCGAAATCGTTTCGAGTGACTTCTTGGACCTTCCG